>JBAUHR010000332.1:0-1635 GCA_049680385.1 Rubripirellula sp.
ATCCGGGTCCACTTCGGGACTACGACCGGTGGCGCTGACGGGAATGAACGTCAGATCTTCGGCAAACCCTTCGGCCGCAGCGACCACTTCGGGGCAAAGCTCTGCCAGCAGCTCGCCGACTTTGGCCGAAACGTCTTTGATTCGCTTTGAATCGAGTGCTTTGACTTCTTGACCGGCAATGTCCACGAATGGTGCTTCGTTGGAAACATCAGGCAACAGATTGCACCACGAATCCCATTTCGTCACAACAATCACCAGCGGACGTTGATGCAATTCGTCTTCACGCAAACCAGCATGCCGACGGACTCGCTGAATCGCCTCCAGCAAGATCGTGTCTTGCCGCACGCTCGCTTCGCGATCCAATCTGGCCGAACGTGTTGCCATCTGCGGGTCGTCCGACTTGCCTTCGCAAGCACGGCGAAAACGCGGATCTTGCGTGGGGTCAAAACAGAAGAACAAACATTTCGATAGCGCCAAGTGTCGCGTGACGGGACTGGTGGTTTTGTCCGCACCGGGCAGGAAACTCTCGCCAGCGTTGTCGTACAAACACATCACGCGCGAAATTTCTTTTGCGCGTTCGTAGAGAGGATGACGCGCTAACGGTTGCAAGTTAAAGATGAACGGCCGCGGCAGCGTGACGCTATGGTCACCCATGTTCACGGTATCATAGAGGTCGCCTTGCTCTTCTGTTTTCGCAAGAGCGACCGGTTTGTCAGGATCGGGATTGAGAAACTGCATTTCTTCGTATTGATGCAAACGTGCATTGGTCGTCGCATCGGCGTCGTTCAACGAAACTGCAAAACGACGCGGCAACGTCTGCCGAAGCATCCACGTCATCGACGCCAAAAAGTAGCTCTTTCCGCAAGCAGGTGCGCCCAGAATCGAAAAGAAGATGCTGGGGAGTTGATAAAGAGAACGTGGCACTTCTAAGTGACAATTGGGGCACGCCATTCGCGTCGTGCGATATCCGGATTCATCAATCGCGTCGCCTTCAGCAGAAAAACGCGAAGGTAAAAACCGCTGCGAGTGTTCAAAGCCAAGCTTCGCGTCACCCACCAAGTCAGGATGTTCGGCCACCCAAAGTGATTCTTCAGGAGCAAACTGATTCCAGCAATGAGGACACGAAACACGATCCAAAAGCGTCAGTCGAACTGTCGATGCCATACCTACCCTCCCGAAAGTCTTGCCGCAGCTCCACTGCGCTAATTAGTGGAGAGATGATAACCATCTCCAGAGGGGTAGGGTAGTGCCCAAGTGCTTCTGATGAAGTAACTGAGATCAAAGGCGTTGGACAGTCTTCACGTGGGCTCGCGTAGCTCACGTCCTTAACGTCACTGGCAATCCGGTAAAGTGACGCGATCGTTTTGCCGTTGCGGCTCTTCGCAACTGCCTCCTTCCGCAGCCGACAAAAGAAATGAAATTCGTTGCTCACGTTGCTATTGCCGCCAGTCTCTGTTTCGTCAGCTTAATTTCGGCGGCTGACGACATTTTGATGGCTGACTTTGAAGCGGATACGTATGGCGATTGGCAGGCCACGGGAGATGCGTTTGGTGACGGGCCGGCTAAGGGAACGCTGGGTGGTCTGGAATTGCCCACGAAAAGTTGACAGTGGGTCGATCTTAACGGAAAGGTAAA
>JBAUHR010000333.1:0-4963 GCA_049680385.1 Rubripirellula sp.
AACTACAATCGTGTTCGATTGACGATGACGACCAGCTCGATTGGGTTAGGGACGATTGGGTTACGGACGATGGGATTGCAGACGAATTCGCAATCGACTCGGCCTTGGATAATTGGTAATTCCGATCTACTTTGGCCCGGCTCATCAAGATTCATAATCCACGAAAAGACAACACTCATGCTGCGATTTCGACATTGCTGCAAAGCAATCTGCCTAGCTCTTTTGCTGACGTGTCCAGCTTCGGCTGACTACGTTGTGTCGATTGGCACTCCCGGTGGCACGAACGCAAATCTGGGTTTGGCCGGTGCAAATCGATCGGTCGACTTCTACTTGGGTGAAGACGTGGGCGGCAGTACCGCACAGCCTCTGGCCGGTTTAGTCGCCACCTTTAGCTTAGAAGCCGGCCAGGTTAGTGGGACGCAAGTTCTGTCAGGAACCGAAACCGCCAGTAACGAGACGGGAACCGTCAGTGCTGTTGGCGCGATCGGGACCGCTGGGTATCTCGGCGCTGGCAATCTGGACACTTCGACGATCTCGAAAGAATCCGCCAACAGCTTTCTGGTCAATCAATTCTTTACGAATATTGCCCAACCTGTCGAAGACTTCGCAACACCGTCGCGTTGGTTCACGGTCAATCTGGACACCACAGGTCTAGCCGCCGGGGAATACGCGATCACTCTAAGCGACCCGAACAACTCGTTTCGCAACTCATTCAACCAACCTGTCGTGACGCGAAGCAATCTGAGCTTCACGGTGACAGCCGTTCCTGAACCGAGTTCGGTTGCGGCACTTGCGATTCTGGGCTGTGGTGGTTTGATGTTCCGACGGACTCGATCTCGCAAGAGTCAACAGCCGTCGGTTTGAACGTCCAACGCTGATTTGTTGACGCTGTTCAATCAGCAAACCTGATCCGTTTCTTGATCGCGGGCCAGCGTAAGTCGACGTGTTAACACCGCTTGCTCTGCCGACGCAATCGTCTGCATTTTCGGCGATGTTGATTGTGCGAACGTCCTTTGAAGTCCAGGTCTGACGGCTTCATTCTTGACGGCGCTACTTCTTGGTGATTTCAGTCTCTGTGAATCTGCTCCGATTCTGAACGATTCGGTCTGCGTAAACACAGATCGCGACGCGGGTCACCTTTTGCCGATTCTTCATGGAATTGTCGCAAATTCTGGATTTGAGAATGGGAGTAAGAACACGAATGTCTGCCTCCGGTTTCTGGTCGTTAAGTTTGAACCCCTGCGTCAGGCTCGATCGCCGCTGGCAATCTTTAGTCAGAGAAATTGCTAAGGTTCGAAGGAGCATTTGTTAATCAACCTTTGTCCGACAAGGCACTTGCCTTTTGCGACCGCCTAGCGATTCCTTTGACGCAGCCTCTGTTAATCTTGAATCGAATGCTGGACGGAGAAAACAGTACTTGTCCCAATCGCGATCAGTGCAAGCGAGTACAATGCTTTTCTAAATTTAAGTCTGACGGTGCCCGCAAAACAGCAGCACGTTTAATGGATGACGAAACTTTGATCGGATCAGAGTCCGGTTTAAAGTTAACTCGATACTGTGGCATCTGAAATTGAAATCGGATGCCAACACCACTCACGACGAAACACGCAATGAAGAGCTACGACGCGATGCAACGAATCTTGTTCTGTCTACTGATCACTGTCTCGGCCATTGCCTTGGCTGACGATCCAGATCAATCTCGGTTTGAAAGTCTCTTCAATGGCAAAGACCTATCCGGTTGGGCGGGGAAAGAAGGTTTCTGGTCCGTCAAGAATGGCCTTATCGTTGGCGAAACGACAAAAGCCAATCCCACTCAAGGCAACACGTTCTTGGTCTGGCAGGGCGGTGACGTCGGCGACTTTGTGCTGAAGACGATGGTCCGCTTTGAAGGAAACAATACGGGGGTGCAGTACCGCAGCGAATTGGTCGACGGCACCGACTTCGTCGTGAAGGGATATCAAGCCGACTTGCACAAGTCACAGGACTTCTACGGCATGCTTTATGCCGAGAAGTGGCGAGGAATCGTAGCCAAACGATTTCAACGAGTCGAAGTCGGCGCAAGTGGAATGCCGGAAGTGGTCGGCGAAGTTGGTGACAGAAACCAACAACTTGTTGATTCGCAGTGGAACGAATTGACAATCATTGCAGTGGGCAATCGACAGATTCATCAGGTCAATGGCGTCACGACGATCGATCTGACCGACAATCATCCGGATGCCAAGCGAACCGGAATTCTTGCACTGCAACTGCATGCCGGACCGGCGATGAAGGTCGAGTTCAAAGACATCCGATTGCGAAAACTATCGGGCGACGACGCGACCGCCACCATCAATGCGGCGATTAACAATGACAAAAAGGCACCTCGCAGTGATCGAGCGAGCACCGGCAAGAAGGTGGAAACGCCCGGCGCTTCCATCGCCTGGGTTTCAGAAACACCTGTGCCAAGATGGATCTGGCGAAAAGACAACTCGACGGCGAATGACCCGCTGTACCTGCGTCACGCATTTCAGGTTCAGGGGAACGTCAAATCGGCTCAGCTCTACTACACGTGCGACAACGAAGCATCGGTTTGGATCAATGGGAAAGAAGCCGGGGGATGTCGCGATTGGATGTATCCCGTCACGATTGACAACGCATCCGAACTGTTGCGGAACGGCACCAACCAAATTGCCGTCAAGGCAGCCAACCGAGGCGGCAGCGCGGCCTTCGTCTTTAAACTTGCGATCGAAACTGACGACGGCAAGAAGCACACGATCGTTTCGAATCGGGATTGGAAGCTGGCTGACAAAGAATCGGGTGATTGGAAGATTGCAGGATACGACGATTCCGCTTGGGGCGTCGCGGTAAACGATCGGGGTGAATTTGGTGTCGCGCCATGGAGTAAACCAACGGGCAATGGCGGCAAAGAAAGTAAGGACGCGTTACCGAAAGCGGATGAGTTGACGGTCGCGGACGGCTTCAAAGTCGAACTCATTTACGCCGTTCCGAACGCAACGCAAGGCAGTTGGGTTTCGCTGACGACGGACGGTCAAGGCGGATTCTATGCAAGCGACCAAGGCGACAAGGGGCTGTTTCACTTCACCGTGTCTGACGAATCGGGCAAGCCGAGCGTTGAAGTTACGAAAATGCCTGTCGACGTGTCTGGGGCCCAGGGAATGGTTTGGCATGATGGCGCACTTTACTTCAATCGCAACGCAGCGCCGTTTTACAAGTTGACTGATTCGACTGGCGACGGACGACTCGATCACGCCGAAGAACTTTCGCACACCGATGGCGGCGGCGAGCACGGAAACCATGCTGTGATCCTTGCCGAGGACGAAACGCACCTCTACGTGGAAGCCGGCAACCACACCAATCTGCCGGAACCCTCCTCGGTCTCGGGTTCGACGAATCCGTCTTGGAACGAGGACCTGCTTTTGCCCAGAGAATGGGATGCAAACGGTCACGCTCGTGGCCGACTCGCACCCGGCGGCTGGATTACGAAGTTCAATCTCAAGACCAAGCAACACGAAGTCATTTCGATGGGCTACCGGAATGCCTATGACATGTCGCTCAATCGTGCCGGTGATCTTTTCACTTACGATGCAGACATGGAATACGATCTCGGTTCGCCTTGGTATCGTCCCACGCGAATCAATCATGCCGTCAGTGGTTCTGACTACGGTTGGCGCAGCGGGACGGGCAAGTGGCCAGAGTACTACGAGGACAGTTTGCCAGCCGTCTTGAACATCGGTCCCGGCAGTCCGACGGGCGTTGTCAGTGGTTTGGGGGCAAAGTTCCCCGCGAAATATCAAGATGCAATCTTCGCACTCGATTGGACCTTTGGCACGATCTACGCGATCCATCTGACGCCCGATGGTGCTGGGTGGCGTGGGCATCAAGAAGCGTTCTGCAATGGATCACCGCTGCCGGTCACTGATGCGATCATCGGTCAGGACGGAGCGATGTACTTTACGACGGGCGGACGCGGCACCGATTCGGCAGTGTTCCGAATCACCTACGTCGGCAATGAATCTACGCAGCCGGTATCTGGCGACTTGCCTGGCGAAGATGCGCGAGAGTTGCGACGGCGACTCGAAGCATTTCACGGTCACGCGGATGCGGCCGCCGTGGATGCCGCTTGGCCGTATCTATCCAGTCGCGATCGTTGGTTGCGACATGCGGCACGAGTCGCGATTGAGTCCCAAAGTGTGAATGGTTGGGCCAAACGAGTTTACAACGAGCCGGATGTCCAGGCCCGGATCACCGCTGCGGTGGCTCTGGCGCGCAGTGGGACTGATTTGCATCGCGAGCCCCTGATTGCATCGTTGCTGGAACTAGAACCTGGCAAGCTCGACGACTCACAGCTACTCGGGCTGCTTCGCGCCTACGCGTTAACTTTCATTCGGTTGGGCCAGCCCACCGCGCAGCGAGATCAGGTGATTGCAGCGCTCGACCCACATTTCCCGCACGCCAACAAAGACGTGAATACGGAATTGGTTCGTGTGCTGGTTTACTTGGACGCACCGAGCGTGATCGAGAAGACGATCCCACTGCTTGCCGATGCCCAACCCACGCCACCGGCTTGGGCGACCAGCATCGACTTCACAAGCAACCCCCGATACGGACCACGTGTTCAAACAATGCTTGCCAATCAACCGCCCGCGAATGAACTCAATTACGCGTTCATGTTACGTAACGTACGCGACGGCTGGACGATGGACCAACTGCGCCGCTACATCGAGTTCCTCAATAAGGTGGCGAAGTTCAGCGGAGGAAATAGCTATGGTAAAATGTTGGCGAACCTGCGTGACGAAGTGCTTGGCAACCTGAGTAACGACCAGCGCGCCCAACTGGCCGACATCAGCGGAGAGAACTTCAATCCGGTTCCCGATTTCACGATCACGCCACCTCATGGACCGGGGCGGAAATGGACGCAAGCCGAGGCTGGCAAGCACGTCCGGCCCAGCGACCTTCGCGGTGC
>JBAUHR010000334.1:0-2509 GCA_049680385.1 Rubripirellula sp.
AACTGGCAACGTTAACCCGGTAGGCTACACCCCGATCCCTACACGTCAATAGACAGGCGTACAGATACGCGAAAATTCAAAGCGGCCGGCGATGCGAGGCCGTTTTGGCCGGCTTCTGGCGGTCACCATCACCTGCTGCACTGGCTGATCGTTGGCCAACGACATTCGAATTTCAGCGTGACGCGCAGGCGTCGACACGAACGCCGTACGTTGTCGCGTCATCGCCGCGTTGGTACCGATATTGCGCGACAGCCGTCGCCAGTTCGGTCCATCGATCATGCATGTCCAATTCGGCGGCCTGCAACGCTCGCACGTTTTCGAGTCGCTGGAACAAACTGACTTTGCCGTCCTTGTAAAGCTCGCCAAGTGCGACACGTTGCTCGTTCAAGACACGCACATATTCAGTTGCTTCGTCCAGCATTGCCTGCGATCCCTCGATCAACACCTGCAACTCACGCAGCTTGCCCACAAAACGATGCGCCAGTTCATTTTGACGCGCCTGTTCCGACGCGATCTGAAAACTGTACTGCCGCACCTCGGCATGCTCGCTGCGTTGACGGAGTCGGCGTTGGTAGCTGACCCCTGCGCCCCAGGTGTGATAGTCGTCGCTGAACACCGTGCCCACCGAATCATCCAAGCCTTTTTCCAAACCGGTCTTGGAATACATCGCATGCGCGGTGACGTCGGGCAGCAACTTGTTTTTTGCGGCCGCCAACTTCGCCCGCGACTCTTCGATCTGCGCGCCAATCCGCGAAAGTTCTGGCCGCGTCATCGCTTGGGCAATGTCGGCTTGCAACGTTGCCGCACCAATCGATTCGATCTCGACACTCGTTGTGCAAATGTCCAAGTACATCTGGTCGTCAAAACCGATCGCGGCAGAATCGCCAAACGGGATCAACTGTGCGAGTCCGAGTTGTGTCCGCAATCTCATTTCGGCGACCATCCGGTCACGGCGAGTCCGCTGGTGATCGACACGGAACTCGTTCAGCACCGATGCGACCTGCAATACATCGGGTCGAGCGCTCTGCCCAAGTTCACGTCGTTCGGACTCTTGCGCGGCCATGTCCGTCGCCATCCGTACATACGTCTGGGCCGCCAAGGCACGACGCGACTTGCCGGCCAGGTTCCAATAGCCGACGTCGATGTCGCGAACGATGGTCCGCAACTTTGACCGAAACTCGTATTCGGATTGCCGTTGTCGCGCCGATGCAATCCTAAGTTCACGCTGGGCCGCGGCCTGGCCACGACCGCGAAAAAGCGGCTGAGTGAAATCGAAGTTCAACGCCGTTGCCCAGCCCGAAGGAACCAACAACTCGGCCGCATCCGGAACGTACCGCAGGTAACTCGTGCCGAGCCCGATCTCGTAAGTTCCACCACCGGATAGATTCTGTTTCAGGTACGCGTGATTGCGCCCCGACAGGGGCCGAAAGAAGTCGGTGTCTTGGAAATCGACCGCCGCACCAAACGTTTCAATTTGGCTGCGAACCTGACGATCATCATTGCCGCCATAGGCCGACAAACCTGCCACGGGATCAAAAACCCCACGCTCGATCGACACCCGTGCGGCCGCAACGGCCGGCCCCGGAGTGATGACGGCGACTTCTTTGTTGTTGGCTATCCCCAGCCGAATCGCATCCTCGAACGACAGCAACCACTCGGGTTGCCCCGCCGTCTCTTGCGAGTTGCGGGCAAGACGGGATGGGCTCGGTCGAGGATCCGGGGTTTGCGTCACGCCCCGGGTCAACGCCGGCGGCACGGTCAACGCCGGCGGCACGATGACACGAGGAACCGGGACATCGTCGTTCTTGCCATCGATCACCAACGGATCCGCAGATCCAACGTTGGATGGCGGTTCAAGATCGACCGATTCCGATTGCTTGGCAAGCTGTTGCGCGCCGATCCGAAGCGGCGTTTCATCCAGGGTTTCATCCGGGTTTGGCTGTCCCCATGTCAACGTCCACTGGTCGGCTTGCGGCTGCGGCAACTGCGTCTGCTCTGTTGGCGGAACCAACGACCAGTCGCCGCTTCGCTGGTCGCTACCCCTTTGATCGATAGCTGTTTGGCTATCCGGCACATCACGCTCGTCGACCAACGATGCGTCTAGTGCTGGCAGTCTGGTGGCCGGCGATGGCGATGGCGTTACAGCCGGAACCAATTCGTTGACCACCGCGTGACCTCTGGCCACTCGGTTGCTGATCTCAATCCACGGGTTCTGCTGAACCCGTGCGACGGATACCGAGTTTGTGGCGGCGGGTGACGTACGAGTGATCTCGTCCGCCAGATCGCTCGCCCCCGAGAGACTCGGCGTTGAGAGATTCGGCGCCGAGAGATTCGGCGCCGAAACGTCGACCAGCACACTCAGCGGCGACTCACTCGCCAATGCACCAACGAACTTCGTGAACGCGTCACTCGTATTCCGCGCCAGCTTGGTTTTCGGGTAAGCGGATCGAAGTAGGGCCGGTTCCGACCTTGTCATTACCCATAAGTCTGAAGTGGTTTTCAGGGTGGT
>JBAUHR010000335.1:0-18083 GCA_049680385.1 Rubripirellula sp.
CGGCGTGGCACGCCTGTCGACTTTGTCGCCGCACGTTTGATCCGAATTGTCCCTGTGTTCCTGCTGGTGATCATCGCCAATCTGTGGATCCTACCACTTGCTCCGATGAATCAATCGGTAACGACCAGCCAGTTCATGGCCAACATGACCCTGCTGCCACGAGTGCTAGGCTACGAATGCGTTGATCCCGTCATGTGGACACTGCAAATCGAAATGATGTTCTACGTCACGCTGGTGACGCTATTCTTGATCGGCGGACTCAGACGCTATTTCATAGGTTGGGGCAGCCTGCTAGCGATGTCGATCACCGTCTGCCCGTTGATGGACGCACTCGAATCCTCCTACGGCGGCCAGCCCTGGTTCGCCGTCGCAACCGGACTTCGCCGACTGATGCTGCTGGACTTTGCACCGCTGTTCGCGATCGGATTCCTGCTTTACATGATCAAAACGAAAACCGGAAAACGTTGGCAGAACATCCTCGGCATCGCCGTTGCCGCCGCCGTGTTCCACTCGATCGATCACGGAAAACACAACCCGGCCGCAACTGCTCTGATCATCGGACTGGTAACGCTATGCGCCTACGGCAAAGTCCCGCCGCTGAGACTAAAACCGCTGGTCTACATCAGCACGATTTCGTACGCACTGTACCTCTGCCACAACAACCTGGGATGTGCCCTGATCCGCCGCTTCGACGAGGCCGGATTACCACCGGTGGCCTGCTTTGCCATCGCCATCGCATTCTCGTTCTCGGTGGCGATCATCATCACCCACCGCATCGAACAACCGATCACCAACGGCCTGAAAAAGTTGTGGACCCAGTACCGAACGCGATCTCGATACGAATCAACCGCTGCCCCCATCTGATTGCTGAACCGTTAGCCGAAGGTGCCCGCTTCCGCAGCACTCTTGTTGCTCATCGAAACGGGCACGAACGTCACCACACGACTACCGGGCAAGCTGAATATCGCTAAAGATCTGGTAGTTGTTTTCATCGATCAACAGAAAGCAATACGCGTCGATTCCTTCCGGGATCTGGGCGCTGACGGAATTGCCGGACGAGGCGATCGTTGCGGGCATCTTCATACCCAAACGCACATCGAACGATTCTTCACCGCGTTTCGCCTTCTCTGTCTTGGCATTCGGTGAACTTCGATAAATCACATACGCGGTCTCGATCGCGGGACCAGAACGCTTCAGCTCGACAGTAGCCGTACGATTGGACGCTTCGAACGTCACCGTATCGATCTCCGCAGCCGGTTTCGTTTTGCCCTTGTACGCCGGGTTGAGATACGGACCCTCCACCTGGTTGTCTGCGAGATGGCGTTCGAGATTTTCCGTAAGCCTCTTTACAACTGGACTGTATTCGGGATCCGTCGCCAGATCCTTCATTTCCTCGAGATCCTCCCGCTGTCCGTTCTTGTAGAGACGATACAGACTATAGTCCCGCGTCTGATAGTTCTTGAGGAGCTTAAAGTCTCCTTCGCGAAGGCCGGCTTTCATCGACTCCTGACCGTGCGGAAAATGCCAAAACAGATTTTCTCGTGCCGCACCTTGCGCATCCACAATCTGTTGAGCACCTTCCAAAAGCACCGGAGTGAAGTCGAGACCGCTCAACTGCTTCTTTGCTTTCGGTGCAATCGTCGAACGAGTCAAATCGAGGATCGTCGGGAAATAGTCGAGCTGATTCACTAACCCATCAAACTGCGTTCCCTCAGGGATCCCAGGCCCTCGAACCACCATCGGCACACGAATACCGCCCTCTTCACCATGTGTTTTTCCGTATTTCAGCGGAGTGTTATCCGACAGAACCTCCTTGCCATGGCGCGTCGCGCCTCCATTGTCCGAGGTAAAAAACAAATACGTCGTTTCGATCAGCTTCTTGCCTTCATTGCGCGGATCATCTGTCGCTTCCAGATAGTTCACGATTCGCCCCAAGCTCCAGTCGACGGTACTGACCATGGATGCGAAATAAGGGTTGTTCTGACCTTCGAGCGACTGAGCTCCTTTTTTGGGCGGGAACGGTTGCCCCAGCTTATCGCAATAGTATTCAAGCAGCTCACCATTGCGGGTCATCGCCGGCCAGTGGACCATCCAGTGCGCCAAGTACAGAAAGAAAGGTTTGTCATCGCTCTGCTGCATAAATTCTAAAGCGGACTCGGTGACCCCATCGTAAGGATAAGAAATCCCGTCCGGATGCTTCGCGCTGACAGGCGGGTATTTCGTTTTGCTCAGCGGATATTTTGGATCCTCGGCGGTTGAAAAGTCCTTCGTTCGATCGGCCGTCTTTCGATGCACCCCGCGATCCTCATGACTGAACTCAAAACCGAAAAGGGATGAACTCAATCCAAGGTGCCATTTACCCACGTGGCCCGTATGATATCCGTTGCCTTTCAGCGCCGTCGCCAAGGTGAGTGCATCCATCTGAAGATGGGCACCCAGATAGGGCTCAACGAACTCCTCTGTCGCCCGTCCTTTCGGAATGTTGTCAAATGTAACGTGAGTGTACCGGAGCTTACCCGGATGCTGGCCCGTGATGATTCCGGCCCGCGAAGGCGCACAACTCGGCGCAGCGGAATACGCCTGAGTGAAATTCATACCCTGCGTTGCCAGCCGGGCCACATTTGGTGTTTCGTAGGGACAAGGTGAATCAACATCATTTAGCTGGGTGCCCTGCCAGCCGAGATCATCCACGTAAAAGATCAGGATGTTGGGGCGCGTATCTGCTGAAGCACGCAAGGTAAACGCGGTTCCCGAAGCGCCCATCAGCAGAGCAATGATTGTCGTTCTAAGTAGCTTCATTTCATCTCGTCCTATTCTGATATTTAGTCGTCTGTTTCTTATTCTTACTGAGTTCGTTCAGGACGTTGGGATGAAACATCCTCCTTGAGTCTTGCTGTTGAATCCACGGTCAGAAAACCGCGAATCCGTCAGGCAACGTCTGCTTTACTTCGCCAATTCCGTCACCAACACCTGGCATCGCGCTCTGTGTTCTTTTAACACGGATTCGTATTCCGGGAGGTTGGCCAGATTTTTTTGTTCTTGAGGATCGCTCTTGAGATCAAAAAGCTCCTCGTAAATCGGTTGCTCGCCGTTAATGGACGCCTCAGGCAAATACTTTGTGCGATCGTGCTCTCGCGAAAAATACCGAATGTATTTCCATTGCTTCCCGCGGACAGCTTCCATCCGCGGATAGCCTTGATCGGTAAACAGGTTTTCGCAGAACACATCCTCGCGCCAAGAAACCTGGCGACCCTGAATAAGCGGCAACAGACTCTTGCCTTGATAAGTCGAGGGAATCGGCAGTCCGCACAATTCCAGCATCGTCGCAGGCACGTCTTGCCCCACGACCAGCTTGTCAATCGTTTTCCCTCGCTCGTTATCTTCAAAGTAAGGCGAGTAAAAGATTAGTGGAACGCGGATCGACTCTTCGTACAGGAACGTCTTCCCGCCCAGGCCATGTTCTCCCAGCAACAGTCCATGATCCGAAATGAAAACCAGAATGGTGTTGCCGGCCAGATCCATTTCATCCAACACCTGCCGCAGGTTGCCAACAAACAGGTCAATCCCGGCCACGGCGCGGGCCATCTTGGTTTTCTCATCGAGCAACTTCCGCCGGTTGGTCGTGCGGTAGTATTTCATCAAATCGGACTGCCGGAATACTTCATTAGGCAATGGCACTTCAATATTCGGATACCCTGCGGGGAACACAAAGTCGTCTGCCTGATCGCTGTAGAGCGTCCGGTACATCTCGGGATCGGTCGGCCCCGATCCCATCCCACCAATGCTGGCGGCGTGGGGCAGATTGAAATTGATGGACAGGCAGAACGGTTTGTCTGGATCGCGTTGCTGCAAAAAGTCTTTCACCGATGCGTCGGCATTCTCAAAGAAATAGTCCTTGTCTTTGCCTGGCCGAATAAACGCGTCGGTCGCCTCAAACAGACCTTCAATCTGTGAACTGTGTTTCAGGTTTTGAAACTGTTTCCACTTCATCAGATCAAAACCCAGGTGCCCCGATTTCATGTAACAGAAATCCAGGCTCTCTTGCATGTAACGATTCCGCTCGTTGATCTCACCAATATGGGTATGGTGCTTTCCGATGTATCCGGCAAAGTAGCCCGCACGCTTCAACTGCATCAGCCAACTGTTGTCAAATGATTCGTTGGAGATGAAATTCTTCGAGACGTTCGCAAAGCCAACCCGATTCTTTCGTTCCCATTGTCCGGTGAAAAAGTTCGCCCGGCTGGGACCACAAATCGGGCTAGTGATGAATGCGTTTTCGAACCAAACACCTTCTTTTGCCAGGGCGTCGATGTTAGGCGTCCTGGTCACCGGGTGCCCGGTCATGCTGAGCGAATCGAATCGCTGGTCATCCGTTTTGATGAAGATGACATTCGGCCTAGTCGACACAACGTGCTGAACCACTGGTGCCGCCTGAGCGATTCCCACTACGGCCAGCAGGCTGACCAGCACCAAAGAGATTTGAGTTTTCATTCCACTTACACCTTCGCAATTACTTGAACTCGTCATGGGTTAATTGACCGTCACCGTCGGTATCGAAGTGGTTGAACCGTTTTTCGAGATCGGATTGCCCTTGCAGGCCGGCCTTGTATTCCTCCAGCGTCAGTACGTCGTCCTGATTCGTGTCCCAGCGTTGAAAGGCTTTGGTTCGGTTGGATTCAGGTTTCGCCGCAGGCTTGGATGTTCGTTTCGAGCTGAATGGCTTTGCGTTAGGGTTCGCGGTTGCCGTCGCAGAGTAGGGCTGCTTTTCTTTCCGGCTGGTGATTTGATCAACCACTTCGGGATAACTGACCAGAAAATTGTTTTCGTCGATCAAATTGATGAAATAGTGCGTGGTCCCTTCCGGCAATTCAGCAGAACCCTGCTTGTCGGCCAACAGAGTTGCCGGTTGGCGAAACCACTCTTCCGATTTTTTGCCTCCGTTGAACGTGTAAATCAGATCGGCACGTACGACCTTCGCCCCGTTTTCCTCCCAGGCAAATTCGACCGTCTTTCCCTCCTGCTCGTGAGAGAGCACCTTGCAAACCTTTTCCTTGTTGGGCAGCTCATGTGCATAGTCCGGATTGTAAAACGGATAGCTGGCCTTCATTTCAGTCAGGATCTCCGTCAACCGGTTGTTCATGCTTTGGGCCAGTTCAGGCATGGCCGCTGCGAGGTTGTGCGATTCCTCAATGTCCGATCGAACTTGCTCCCCGTCTTTGGTTTCATACAGCCGATACAGTTCCAATTCGCTCGGAACCGACTTGTTGTTGACGTGGTCGAAGTTGCGGATCAGCTTGTAGTCCCCGATGCGAATCGTGCTCTCCAGCGCAACGCTGTGCGGAAAGTGCCAAACCATCGTGTCTCGAACACCGCCGTCGGCGCTGCGAACCAGTGACGGGTCGGTCGGATCGTTCAGCAAACACTTTGTCAAATCGCAGCCATCCAGCGATTTGTCTGACGGTTTGCTGGCACCGGTCAGCGAAAGGATCGTCGGATAAAAGTCCAGGCCATTGACCATGACATCCGATTGAACGCCGGCCGGGATACCCGGTCCGGTGATAATCAACGGAACACGTGTGCCCCCTTCCATCGCCGATATCTTGCCGCGATCCAGCGGATAGTTATCGGTAATGATTTCGCCGGGATGCTGTTCCATGCCGCCGTTGTCCGATGTAAGAATCAGATAGGTGTTTTCGCTGAGTTTGTGACCCGGCCAGCGCGGGTCATCGGTCTGCTCCAGGTAATCAATGAACTGGCCGACGTAGTAATCGAGCTCCTCAACCATCGAGCAGTAGAACGGGTTGGATTGCCCTTCGCCCTTCCACTCCTGCGGGTTTTCAGGAAGCTCCACCCCCAGCTTCTCGCAGTACTTCTTTAACCGTGATTCGGTGCGAGTGTGAATCGGTGCGTGTACCAACCAGGTGGCGTAGTAGAGGAAAAACGGTTTGCTTTTGTGTTGGCGAACGAACTGCAGCGCGTCTTCACTGGTCTGGTGATAGGGGAACCCGTTCTTGTCGAGGCGAAAAGGATCATCGGCCGCGTCGGTCGCGAAGCCGGTCAGTCGATTCGGAGTCATTCTTTGCGTCACACCGAGGCTGTGGCGAGTCCAGTCAAAGCCCTGGTCCTCTGGTTGCGGAAACGCATGATGGTCAATCGCCATGTGCCATTTCCCACAGTGTCCGGTTGTGTAGCCGTTCTCGTGCAATACCCTGGCCAGCGTCACCTCACCGGCAGGCATGCGACCGCTGTACCATGGCGGCATCATTCTAAAAGTCGACTTGCTATACGGAGTCGGCGGTCCGCCACCGACGACATGCGTTTTCTGAGCACGGGCCGGATGATTGCCACTCATGATCGCGCAGCGCGAGGGAGCGCAGGTGGGAGCGGGCGCATACGCCTGCCAAAACAAAACGCCCGACTTTGCCAGCGCGTCGATATTCGGTGTCTCCATTGGCGAAGGCTCGTCGATGTCATAGCACTTCACATCCTGCCAGCCGAGATCGTCGGTCAGAAGAAGAACAACGTTCGGCTGCGCCGGACGATCGTCGTGTGCCAGCAAACTTGACGGCACCGCTGACAAAGCAACTGCCAACAACCAAAAACTGATCCGTTTATAGGTGTACGTTTTCATCGCCTGTCTCCTGCGAGATTCACAGTGAGATCATACTGCTTGTAATCGCGGAATACCTTCACAGCCACGTCACCTGTGGCTGACGTCAGTGCGCGCTTCAGATCTTCCAGATTTTGAACCTCGGTTGAGCCCGCCCGAATAATCGTATCCCCGTTTTTCAGCCCCGCTTTAGCGGCCGGAGAATCGGCAGCCAACTTCACGACAAAAGCACCGTAGTCTTGGCCACCAGACGCATCGATGTAATCGGGGAAGTCAGAAATAGTGACCAGCTCCATCCCGGCCCAGTTCCAACTGCCGGGCTCCTCAGAGGAAGCGGGATTGGAAACTGTTTTTTCGGCGGGGCCGACATGCTTCCCCGCCAACAACGAAGCCAACCAGCTCTGCTGCGCGACGGCGTCCACCTTCTTCAAGGTCACCTTATCGGCAAACCCGACCTCATGGCCGTTTGCATCAAAGGTGCTCGCCATCAGCGTGGTCGTCTGCCCGATACTCAGAGGCTTTCGGTAGCGGGGCGAATCGACGGTCGGGACAGAACCATCGAGCGTAAAGTGAACCTCGCCGCCACGGGCATCGGGGCGAATCACGACTTCGATGGAATCTTCAAACTCGGTGCTGCCACACATGACCCGCGTCATCTGATGACCGAACTGGTCCATGGGGAAGTTTTTGAACCCCAGCTTCAACGCCGGTGAGTCGGCAGTTACGTGATAATTTCGATTTTCCGGATCAACAAACAGCGGATCGGCAAACACATCGTTTTCACCCTGCTTTTCCTTCCACTGCGCCAGACTCTTTGCTTGATTCCCCGCTGAAAAATCTTTCGCATTGGTGTTCCACCAAACGTTGGAATCGAATCGACCCCAACTCCCATAATCGTCAGGCATGCGAGCAGAACCGATCAACCCTTTATATGTCCGCCCAGAACCTTCGATGGCACCTGAGACCACCACAATGTTCCGCTCAAAAATATCTTCGCTATTGTCCGCCGGCCAGCAATGTAAACCGATCGGAACCGCGCTCACCATGATGTTGTTCCGCACCTCGCGATGATATCCATCACGCAGCTTGAGCGTGGAGCCGAGCATTAAGTTGTTGTAGATCTGAAAATTTGACGAGCCATCGTCCAGGTCGATGGTCCAGTTACCCGCACTGACCCCGGAACGATAGTTGCCCACCCGGTTGTTATGCAATTTCACCGGCTTCATGGCATCGAGCAGCACCCAATCTTTGTTCAGGTTTCTCCCGTTCCAGAAACGTTCCCGCCCCCAGACGTTGAAGGGACCGTGTTCACCCGTATCCAGAATCGTATCGTAGATATCGCAATGCGACATCACGTGACCGCCCCAGGTGCCGTCGTTGAATGTCACGCCGGCGCGGGCAATGCGATACACGCTGCAATGATCGATTGTGATATCCATGGCCATTGAAACCAACACGCCGGAGGTCTGTTTTCCATAGATCCCGACATCGCGGGTAATCGTATTTTTCACACTGCAGTTCGCGGGATAATCTTTGGTTTTGGGGCCGGGTTCCAGGTCAACGATCTGACGAACCGCTTTCTCCCACGTCTGATATTCCCGGACGGCTTTCGGGTTTCCTACAAAACAGACCGCACTCTCGCCGGTCTCTTCAATCAAACAACCCGTGATATGAATCTCGCGGTTAAACCCATCCACAAAGATGCCGTTGCCGCCCACCTGCTCGATATGGAAATTGCGAACGGAGCAGTTTTGGCAATTTTTGAAATACACGGCACCGCCGCGATGGACCGCCCAATCACCGCGCGCGATGTCATCGTAAGCATCCATAAAGGTCGTACGCGTCTGCGTGAGATGGAAACCGTCAAAATGGACATGCTCCGCGCCGACGCATTCGATGATGCGGCTGACCACGGCGGCCTCGACGGAAACATCTTTCAGATCGGCTCCGGCCGGCGGCTTGAAATAAAGCGTGTCGGTCTTCACGTCATGAAACCACTCCAGTGGAGCGTCCAACTCTTCCAAAATATTTTCGATATAGAAGGGAGAGCCATCGTGACTCTTCCCCGCGCCGACCCCATAGCGACGCTGCGCCTGCCAGCCGCCTTCGCCAAAATGAATCGTATTACTCGCCAAGTCCAAATCTTTGATACGAAACTGGAAGTTCCCCCAGTTGTGTGCATGGAAAGCATGTACGATTCCTGTCTGCGGGTCATTCCATTGCGCTGCACGTTCTTTCAGGTCCGCTTTCAGGTCCGCCGACTCAAAGGAGAGCATCTCCATTGATTTTTCATTCGTTGCATGCAGGTATCCCAACCCGGTGCGCAGCGGATTGTCGTAATCCCAGTTCGGAAAACGCGCGCGAACCATCCGCTTGTCTGACATAAAGAGCTGGTTGATCTCCTTCCCTTCCAGAGCAGTGCCCTTGAGCGACTGCATGGAGATGCCGTCTTTCCAAAGTTTCCATTCATTAGAAGAAAGCGGCAGGCTGCCCTTGAGCAGCACCTCTTCGCCCGGCACAGCGCGATAGATGATGGGTGCCGTTGCCGTACCCGAGTCCTCTGCTCCCAGATGGAAGGCTTTATCCAAATGATATGTGCCTCCCTCGACCCACACCGTAACCGGTTCTTTTCCGGCCAGCTTGTCGGACGCAATCTTTATCCGTGCGCCATCCAGAGATGCCAACGGATTATCTTTTTCGCCGGAGTTGGTATCACGTCCGGAAGGACTGATATAGACCTCCTCCGCAACCAATGTGCTCGAAATCGTCAACAGGCAGGCAATTGCTAAAACGATGCTTCTTTTCACGTATTCTTTCCGGTGAATTTCGGTACATCCCGTAAAAATGGCGAGGCGCGTCATCGCCCGCTCTTCCAGAGCTTGATCCCTTCAACATCGTTCTTTGCTGCCGAACCTTCGGTGCTGCGCCCGTTCCTGACATCAGCTTCCAACTGTTTCAAAAGACGCTCGGCGATTTCAGGATGCGTGGTATACAGATTGATGGTTTCGCTCGGATCGTTTTCCAAATCATAAAGCTGTGCCTTGGGAGCATCGGCCGCAACTTGCGCTTCTTTGGGAGCCGTCCAACCGCCGGAGCCTTTCGCTAGGCACAGCTTCCATTTGCCTTGCCGGTAAGCGAAATGCCCATCGATCGAGTGATGAATCACTCCTGCGCGGGAGGACTCCACTGGTTTCCCCGACAACGCCGGCAGAAAACTGACGCTGTCTTCGGCACTGTCTGCTGGCAGAGTCTTGCCGGTCAGCTCGGAAAACGTGGCAAAAAAGTCGGTCAAGCAGATCAATTGGTCGGACGCCGAATCAGGCGGTACCTTCCCGGGCCAGCGAACGATAAACGGAACGCGATGCCCGCCATCCCAAATGTCTGCCTTTGAACCACGCATGTTTGCGCTGGGAAAATGCCCGTGCGATTCCAAGTTCTTGAAATTAGCTGCCTTAGAGCAACCGTTGTCGCTGCTAAAGATGACCAGCGTGTTATCGGCAAAATGGTTGCGCTGCAATGCGTCAGCGATCGCGCCGACTCTGGCATCGGTCTGCATCACGAAATCGGCGTAGTCACCGAGCCCACTTTTCCCCTGCCACTCTTTGGTCGGCAGAATTGGCGTATGCGGCGAACCCAACGGGACATACAGAAAGAACGGCTTCTCCTTTTTGGCGGATCGCTCGTCAATGAATTCAACTGCCTTGCGGGTCAGACGCGGCAGCATGTTAATTTCGTCGTCGTGAGCGATAACCTTCGCATTTTCAATCACGCACTTCATGCTGCCGGCATGATGGAAGCCATGGAAATAGTCGAACCCACGCTGGACCGGTCCGTCCGGAATGGTGGAACCAACCGGCGCCGGAGCCTTCTTTCTCGGTTTTTTGATCGGCGAGCCAGTCGCAGGATCAACATATTGGAAATTGAGATGCCACTTACCAATGATCCCCGTGTGATAGCCCTGCGTTTTCAGGAAGCTCGCCACCGTCGGGCGGTCTTCGACAATCAAGTTGGGCGCAAACCCCTGAACCACTCCGCTTTGCAACTCCGAGCGCCAACTGTAACGGCCCGTCATCAATCCGTATCGCGTCGGAGTACACACGGATGAACCGGAGTGGGCGTCGGTGAAAGTCATGCCTTCGGCCGCCAGCTTATCAACGCTCGGCGTCTTGATCTTTCCGCGCGTTGGATTCAGGCATTGGACATCACCGTAACCAAGGTCATCGCAAAGGAGCAACACGATGTTGGGATTGTTGGCTGACACACCCGACAAAGAGTCGGGCTCGCCCGCGACTAGCGGAGCTAAACAGACAACGAAGCAGGCAACGAATTTAAAAAGGAGTCTAAACATCACTTGAGTTCTTTCTTGTGACCATCAGTTTGTTTGTTAAATGCTTTGTCAAACTACAACGATTCTTTGCAATGAAACTTGCGACCGGGAAGGCGTTCGGTTTTCTTGCCTTGCTGAACAACGCCACTTTGGATGAATTTCACCGGAATTCGTGGTACTTCCGCACACGCTAGTCGCTTTTGCATTAGCCACGGCAATACGTGTGAAAACCGGGGCTAACGCCCAAACGGCTAATCCAGAGTGGCACTGTTCAGCAAGTACGAGAACCAACACAATGCAGGAGGAAGCCCTTTTTCACGAACACCAATCCAGTCCGATCAAAGGCGCACTTTTCGGACTACACCCTCTTGTTGCGATCAGTTCTGCGCAATCGGACGACGCCTTTCCCGATGTCGACGAACTCTGCCTCGACAGAAAATTTCCCGCCACCCGAACTCCAAATGCGAGGCTTCTCAGCGAAACAAATTTGAGGAGCCAGTGAAACCCAAAGCGATCCTCGTAGAATCCAACAATTAAACTTCGTCAACTCAACGCAACTTCCTGGCGCAGATGATTCCAGGGGCCAGACATGGAATCAAACCAGAGCCTGTTCAAGGCTCTAAAAACGCGTCAGACGATTTTTTGCCAAGCGTTATTCTTTATCAAAGCCAACCGGCATGATTTCGAATGCAGCGCAGCGAATCATCCGTCAATTTCAGTTGACGACAGGCCTACTTAAGGCGACGACGTCGGAACCCGATCAGCAGCAACAATGGCGAGAGACGAAGGCTCCGGGACGGCTGTGGTATTTACCGTGAGGTTATCTAGCGTAGCGGCCTCAAACGTGGTTACAGAAGCGTCGTTATTAATGGCGAAAACCAGACCAATAAGCGGATCTGTTCCGTTATAGGTAAAGGTAAAATCTTGAGTAGCGACGCCGCTAATGTTTTGTTCAGTGCCAAATAGAGCGACCGTTGGAGTTCCCGCTACGACTTGCGGATCGCCATCATGGTCTGCGCCTCCATGAAGATCCAAGCTCACAGAATTCAAACTATCCACGCCATTCGCAGCGAATGTCTGAAAAATGACACTACTACCATCTCCAGCTGTATAGCCCGACACTTCAACCCCAACGGTAACGAGTCCGGTTGCCCATCCTGTGGTATCGAGCCAGACGCCTGCACCACGGTATCTGTTCTCAGTCGTATTTGAAAAAGTCAAGTCACCGGAGTTAGACAGACCATTGGTGGAACCAAACCACTGCGTTGCAGTGACACCAGGCGTTGCGCCGCCAAACACGAAGGCACCGCTGCCCGAGGCGGTATACCCAGCACTAAAATCAGTGCTATACACCAAATCTGCCCGCGCGGCCCCCGCCATCAGAAGGATGATTCCTGCTGCAAATGCGATGTTCTTCAGACGCAAGAGACTGTTTTTCATGGACTTGTTCCCTTTATGAGGTTGGCTCAACCGGCCAATCGAGATGAAAGATCATCTGGAATTGATCAGGGGATCATCGACGGATCGCTGGACGCCGATATTTCCGATTAAGGTGTCATTGTGCCCGCACAAATCAGCCCTGTCATGTCAGGTGTTTACTGGCGATGGGCCGTTTCAGCACTAAAGAGCAGGTGCACGGCGCCACCTAAACGAGTGAGAAACGCACTCTGACTGCCGTATTGGCAGATAAAAACACGTTCCGCCCTTGCCGCTGTTTTAGTTACCCCCAAAACCCAACCCGAAGCGTGAGCGAGGGATATTGGCGATGACTTTGAGATCCCTCGATCACGCTCTTTGAAGCCAGCGCTTTCAATATTCTTCCGCGCCGAAGGCCCAACGATTTATCTAGCTGGGTGACAGGTGTAATGGTTCGTTAGGGCCGACGGTCCAGCCATTTGTATTCCGAGTCGTTACTCGAGTTAAATCGGTCGGGCCGTTGGCCCTACAATTCCCTATGTTTACTGAAACCGGCCCGTCGGGCTGCGCTAGGCAAACGGACGAGGCTTCGCCACTAACTGAAAAAAACGCAACTTCAAAACTCACGCTTCGGGTTGGGATCGCAGGCAAGGTCGAACCGCCCTTGGCCGCGAGTTTTCACATTGCACACCTGTCAGGTGAAAACAGGATACTGGCCACAGTCTCGATCGAGGAAACTTGAGTATCCGCCAGAAGAACATCCGCAATGCTATTTGCCTCACCCTGCCTTCCAATCATCCGTTGGTTCCCCAAACTGTTGCTAGTGCTAACTTTGTTGCCCACGGCATTTCCAATGAAAACCGTGGCTGCCATCGAAACAGATGCCATCGATTCAACCGATGACTTGAGCCGCCGATCCGTGGGAGAACTGCAAAGTGAGTTGAGCGAGATTGATGCGAAGCTCCAGCGGCTCGCCCGGTATAGCCTGCAAAGCGGCGTGGGTGCGATTGGTTATCGTTCAAACTCCCACGCCGACGCAGCTCACACGGAGTGGGTTGAGATCGTTTTACCGAAAGCGACGACGGTTGATGAAGTGGTGTTGGTGCCCACAATTCTCCGGGACATCGATCTTGGCTTTACCAGCGAGGCATTTCCGATCGAGTTTCGGATTTTGGCCAGCCCAAATCCGGACGAAAATTCGGCAGACCAAATTGAGATCGCCTCGTTCTCGGCGAAAGACGGATTACTTCCCCGCATCGCACCTCTCGTGATTCCCTGCAACGGTTTTGAGGCTAGGCGGATTCGTGTCGAGGCGAACGTGCTGGGTTCGCGAAAGTTCGACGGGCGTTGCCTGTTACAGCTTTCGGAGATCTTGATCTTTAGCGGACCAGACAACGTCGCGCTCCATCAGACCGTCCGCAGTTCGTCGAACGCCCCAACGGGTTCACCAGCCTGGGAAGAACGTTTTCTTGTTGATGGGTTTGTCCCTTACTCGATGCATTCGGCCAGCGGGTCTGGCAGCCTGGCTTACGTTAGCAAAGTTGCAAGCAGCGAACCGCCCAAGTTGACCATCGACTTGGGAAGCGTGCAGTCGATTTCGCAAATACGCCTGCACTTGGTCGATCAGAGCGACACGGTGCCGGCAACTTTCAGTGGTGACTTTGCGGTACCCGCCAAGCTGCAATTGATCGAGGCGAATGAGCCCGACTTCGCCGACGCTGTCATGCTGGTGGAGATCAACCATGAAAACGATTTTGATGTCGGTCCGATTGTCGAGCGACACTTTCCCCCGACAAAGTGCCGGTACCTACGTTTGACCGCGATTGATCCGTTTGCTTTTCCTTCGCTCGAAGTCCACGGAACTCGATTCGGATTCGCCGAAATAGAGATTATCGCTAACGGGCAAAATGTTGCACTAGGAAAAACGTTTGATTCAGACTACCGACCGAGCCACCGCAGAGGGCTCGCTGCATTAACCGATGGCAGCAATCTCTACGGCCGAATTCTGCCTCCGCGTATATGGTTGTCGCAACTGGCCCAACGCCACGATCTTGAAACGAAACGACCGTTGGTCGCGGACGAATTGAATGGCCGCTACCTGCGGCAACGGCTGATCGTTCGTGCTTTGATTGCCGTCGTTGCGATGTTGGTCTTGGGGACCATCTTTGCCATTTTTGTCGAGTTGTCGCAGCGACAAAAAGCGATCGCGAAAACTCGCGACCAAATCGCCGCCGATCTCCATGATGAACTTGGCGCCAATGTTTCGGCCATCGGGTTGCTGAGCGACCTTGTCCAGAACGCAGCCGACTCGCCCGAAAAACTGGCTCCGCTGATGCTGCGGATGCGTGAGCTTACCCAACGCACAAGCTTGGCGGCCCGCTATTGCACCAACATGCTCGAATCGGCCGGACTGTGCGACGACTTGAAGCAAGACATGCTGCGCACATCCGGGCGAGTGATCGCCGACTTGAAACACGATTTTGCGTTCGACGGCGAGCACCATTTGAAAGCGCTGAGTTCGAGAAAGCGACTCGACCTGTTCCTGTTTTACAAAGAATGTTTAACCAACATTTTGCAGCATTCGGGAGCCACCGAAGTCGTCACAAAAGTCTCGTCGGATGCCGACCGCGTCAATTTGCAGGTCACCGACAACGGCCATGGCGTGGCCGATGGGTCTGGATTCAGGGTTCCGCCGTCCCTCAAACGCCGAGCCCGCCTGTTGGGCGGCCAAGTGACTGCGGAGCACCCCGCGTCAGGTGGGACAACAATCCAGCTTAGCTTGAGACTGAAAAAACAAAACTTGTTGACACGACTTGGCGTCACGCCCGGAACGAGGACATGAACCCACCCGCAACTAAGACGATCCGCGTCATGCTGGTCGAAGACAATCGGGACTACCGGTCGGTCGTCGAATTGGCCCTTTCTGAAGAATCTGATATCGAGCTGATCAGTCAGTTTGGGACTTCGGAAATCGCGATTCGATCGTTGTCGGCAGCCGATGAAATTGATATCCCGGACGTGATCCTGCTTGACATTCGCCTGCCTGGGATGGATGGCCTTGATGCGATCAGGGAGTTCCGCCGAAGCGCGCCGAACATGAAAATCCTCATCTTGACCCAGTCCTCACAGGAGGAAGATGTGCTTCGCGCGATCTCGCTAGGCGCGGCAGGATACTTGTTGAAATCGACAACGTTGAAAGAAATTACCGACAGCATTCGCACGGTTGCCGGCGGAGGTGCATCGCTTGTTGCGGGCATAGCCAAGTTTATATTGCATACGCTGAAAACGATTCAGACGGGTGGGGGCGAAGGCGATGAATCACGTTTGTTGTCCGATCGAGAGCTACAGATTCTTTCTTTGCTGGCCGAAGGCCTAGTGAAAAAGGAAATCGCCAAAGAGCTTTCGATCAGCTACGCGACGGTGGATACACACGTCGGTCGGATCTATCAAAAACTCGATGTCAGCAACGCTCCGTCTGCCGTCAATCGAGCCCACCGCATGCGACTATTCCCACCTGACGCTTGAGACGCGTCGCCAACGTGCTTCAAACACGTTTTGATTCACCGCAAGTCGCCCAGCGATTCGATGCAGACCGCCTACTTTTGGTAATAAAACTTGTGACTGGGCAATCGCTCGGTCTTCTCACTCAAGCCAAATAGGTTGCGGTTCGCGGCGCTGACATCGATCGGCTGGATGCTCATGTCGGTTTCTTCGATCACAGTCGGCGTCAGAATCGCAATATCGCCCTGCTGAATTTTCAATTCGTAGAAGCCTTCGTTTTCGAACACCTGCGTTTCGTTTGCCAACACACCGTTGATGTAAATCTTAGGATGCGAGATATCGGTCTGCACCCGACAGGGCTTGCCCTTTAAGCTTTCGATCAACACGAATTGGGTCACACCAGCTTTCTTCTTCGCACTCACCAAAAACGCACCCTGAGTGCGAAGATGTTCGAACGCGACGTCGCCCCACCTTGCTGGCGTTCCATGAAAGACACGAATCTTGCCGCCCCAACTTTGCAGCAACATGTCGTGCAAACTGGTAGCGAACGAGAGCGGGCTTTCGATCACCGGATTGCCTTCGGCGTACATCGTGGTGGGCGAAACGTTTTTGTGCTGAATCAAAAAGTCCAGATAGTGATAGGCTTGCTCGGGATCACCCAGACAGGCGTACATCGACGCTGCGCCTGTTGCGGTGTATCCGGTGACCGGCATCGCTTGCACTTTCACCTTGCTATTGATCGAAACATTCAACCAATGATCCAGTGACGTTCGTAGAAGTTTTGTGTCGACATCGTTTTCCGGCGTAATCACAGCCAGCGGGTAGAAACCCAGCAGGTGTGAATAGTGACGGTGCGGTTTTTCAAAGGCAATGTCTTTGCCAATTCGCAGGCCGTTCTCATCCGTTTGGAATTCGACCAGGTTGTCAAGAATCCTTTGCCACTCGGATTCCAGCGGATCATTGAGCTGATGCTTGCGATTGAGATCCACCAACGTTTGACAACTCCACCGCAACAACGCGATGGTGAAGTTGATGTCCTGGCCGTGGCCTTCCGGGTATTCCGGAGACCAACTGTTTTTGATGTGGATCTTTCCATCGTTGGAAGCAACTGGGTTATCACGCAGGTAGTTCGAGTAACCATTGACGGTCTTGCGTAACAACGGAAACAATCCGTCTCGCATCCGTGTGTCGTCGGCGCCGAATTGGCAGTGCAACCAGTAATCGTGCAGTACCCACGCCAGCATGTCGGGCGTTTTCGCGCGGTTGGAAGCCAGGCAATCTTGTGGAAAACAGGCTGCGATCGCGGCACTGTCCTTCCAGTGATCCGGAACATTCTTCGCCAGATTGTCCGCATATTTGTCCAGGTTGTTTGGCAGCGATTCGCCCAGGGACATGCGGTTGGCGGTCAAGTGAGTCCAATAAATCAACTGCACATTCAAATCGCCCCAAACCATCGGCCAAAAAGTTTTGTGATACCAGGGCCCCATCAAATCCAGGATTGGGCCGTTCTCGCGCATCGCCGATCCGAGTTTGTACATCTGGATCCAATAGAAGGCTTCTTTTTCTGGGTCGTTGAGCGTCAAGAAACTCTGTGGATAGTAGTCATGCCACCACGCTTGATGGCTGCTGACAAACGACTGGTCGCTCAACAAATCCTGCGCATCGAGCAAATTCTGTTTGACGATTTCCAAACTATCGTGCGTGGGAAAGCTGTGGTGAACGCTGGCGGTAAATTGTTGTTTTCCGCCAGCATCGCCCGTGACCCGCCAGCCGGTCGTCGTCTCACCACGGTTTTCATACAGCACTTGTCGGCAAAAGTGAGTGCCGCCGTCTTCACTGAAAGTCGGCGCTGGCGGCAGCGGGTAAGGAGCGTTACGCATTTTGTCCCAGCTAACACCTTTGGGTCCGCCGCCGGCATCAAGCGTCTCTTTGACGGGCGCGACGGGCGTATCGGGATGCCAACTGATTTGGATCGACTCGTCGGTTGCATCGGTTTCAAAGAACAGGACGTCGTGCCCGCTGTGCGTGAGTCCTTGCAACTTGTACGAACCCGACGGAGGTTTGAATCGTCCCAGTCAGTTCGGCATTCCATAATCCAAGTCGCAGATCCACCGACTCGATGTCGCCCTCGGATTGCAGTTTGAAATGCCCCAGCGGTAGACGACTGCGGTAAATCCACAGCATCTGTTCGCCTTCGTGTGGCAAGCGATGGTCGGAGTAGTCATGGCG
>JBAUHR010000336.1:0-2052 GCA_049680385.1 Rubripirellula sp.
CTTCGAGCGCATAGGCCAGATCTTTGCGCATCCAGTCGACGGCAAAGCCGAAATCAAATTCGTCTTTGACCATGGTCTGCCAACGGTTTTCCATTTGCCAGCTTTGCGCTGCACCGCCCGAAATCGCCTGGAAAACTTTGTCAGCATCAATACCGGATGCCTGCGTCAGTCGGATGGCTTCGCTAAGGCCGCCAAGCACCCCCGCGATGCACATCTGGTTGGCCATTTTGGCAGTTTGTCCAGCGCCCGCATCGCCGACATGGACAATGCGTTTGCCATAGGCTTGCATGACAGGTTCTGCGCGGGCGAAGGCTTCGGCTGAGCCGCCGCACATAATTGCCAGCGCGCCATTTTCGGCGCCTGCTTGCCCGCCGGATACGGGCGCATCAATCGCGCTGATGCCGCGTGCTGTGCATGTTGCATCAAGGGTCCGGGCCATTTTGGCCGACACCGTTGTATGGTCGATCAGCAAAGTGCCTTCAGCCATGGATGCCAGTGCGCCATGCTGTCCCGTCAATACTTCGGCGATATCGTCATCATTGCCGACACAGCTGATCAAAACATCAACCCCCGCTGCGGCCGCTGCCGGAGTATCGGCTATGCCGATGCTGTAGCCAGCATCGCACTGCGCGGCGTGCCACGCTTTGGCGCGGGGTTGGGTCCGGTTAAACGCAATGACGCGGTGGCCCTTGCTGGCCAAATGCCCGGCTATCGGCCCGCCCATCACGCCTAGCCCGATAAATCCGATTGTCAGGTGATCTGTCATAAGGTGCAGAATTACGGTGTTTGGCGCACAAAGCAAATGCATCTGTCGATCAAACCATTCCACTATTCCCCATCGAGGTGTTTTCGCCTAGTCGGCCCGCTTATGAATGAACTGACGACAGATAAAGCGACCGACCTCCTCACACTCGATGATGTGCGCGCAGCGGCTGATCGCATTAAAGGCGCCGTTGTTCGCACGCCGACAATGCACAGCATTCCTCTATCCGAAATTTCCGGCGCCGAGATTTGGCTAAAGTTTGAAAACCTTCAATTTACAGCAGCGTATAAAGAACGTGGCGCGCTGAATGCGCTGCTGCATCTGAACGAGGAACAGCGCAACCGCGGTGTTATTGCTGCCTCTGCCGGTAATCATTCGCAAGGCCTCAGCTATCACGGGCGGCGCTTGGGCGTGCCGGTTACTATCGTTATGCCGCGGACCACCCCCACGGTAAAGATTATGCAAACCCAAAGCGTCGGCGGTAATGTGGTGCTTGAAGGCGAAACGTTTGATGATGCCTATGCCTATGCGTTGCAGCTCGAAAAAGAACGTAACCTGACTTTCATTCACCCATTTGATGATCCCAAAGTTGCGGCGGGACAAGGCACGGTCGCGCTCGAAATGTTTGAAGATGTCCCTGACCTCGATTGTATTGTGACACCAATTGGCGGCGGCGGATTGATGTCGGGCATGGCTACTGTTGCGCGCGCTTTGAAACCGGACATGGAAGTCATCGGGGTGCAGGCGGAATTATACCCGTCGATGTTTGCACGGATCAACGGGGTCGATTTACCCTGCGGCGGGGACTCTCTGGCAGAGGGTATTTCGGTCAAAGCACCGGGGGAGTTTACTTCGCAAATTATCAAGCAGCGTGTGGATGATATCCTGCTGGTTAGCGAAGCCGAGCTGGAGAAATCGGTTTCGTTGCTGCTCCAGATTGAAAAAACCGTGGTTGAGGGCGCCGGTGCAGCAGGGCTGGCGGCGGTGCTTGCCAATCCGGAAAAATTTGCTGGCCGCAAAATCGGTCTGGTTCTGTGCGGCGGGAACATCGACACACGATTGCTGGCAAATGTGCTGCTTCGCGATCTTGCACGGTCAGGCCGTCTGGCGCGGCTGCGGATCACGTTGCAGGATCGCCCGGGCGCGCTGTATAAAGTGATGACAGCGTTTGACGCGCACAACGTCAATATCATCGAGATTTATCACCAACGCATATTCACTACATTACCGGCCAAGGGTTTGATTACCGATATTGAATGCGAGGCCCGCGATCGGGATCAGCTCAACGC
>JBAUHR010000337.1:0-5737 GCA_049680385.1 Rubripirellula sp.
TACAGTCTTGCCTTGACGATCTTGCCCGGGGCATCGAATTCGCGTCGCAGATAGTAGGCCGGATGCGCGGTGATTTCCGGATACGGATCAAACGCTCGATTTTCGGCCAATTCGACTTGCTTGCGAACGCCATTGACTTCGTAGTCGACCCATAACGTTTTCGCCTCGTCGGGAGCAGGGTCGCCGCCCAACCGCGGTGGAACGACGCGAATCGGTGTCGCGCCACGTTTGATCGCGCCGCGAATGTTCTCGATCACGTCATTGATCTTTGACCCATCGGCCGTGCGAACGCCGAACTCGGCTTTGAAAATTTTCACCTGATCAGGCTGACGCTTGCCGCGATCTAGCTCGATCCAATTTGCGTCCCACGCGTCATGATGGAGCAATCCCATTTCGATGGAAGCCGCTTCGCTCCAGTCCGATTCACGCCCTTGGTCGTCCCAGAACTTGACTCGCCACGAAACTTGTTGTCGTGATTCGAACGCCGGTCCTTGGTAGGCAACCCATACCGATTGATCCGAATCGACTTTGCCCGAATCCCAGATCGGATCGGCGTTGCCGTTCATCGCCAATCGGTCACGGACAACGATCTGGTATGCCGTTTGAGCCTTCACATCCTCCGCCAAAGGCAGCTTCCACGAAAACACCGGAGACGGGTCGTAGAATCCGACGGGATCGACGAAGTTCTCGCCGACCGAGAGAGAATGAGGTTGCAGGTCCGCTGCGAAAGCGGCTTGGAAGACGCCGCAAATGAGGATACTTAGCAGACAAAGGTACGCGGAAGGTTGTCGTCGATGCATGAAATGGATTCAGTCTTCGTGTTGCTTGAATAGGTCTTTGAATTCTTGATGGATGTCGGGGTGCTGATTCGACAGTTCGGTCGTCTCGCCGGGATCCGAGTCCAGCCGAAAAAGCTGAGTCGGTTGATCGAGACCGTAGCGAACGGCTTTCCATTTTCCGCGTCTGGCGGCCTGGAAGACCTCGCCGACGATGCCCGAGTTGGGGTCGCCGACCTGTTTGCCAAATTCCCAGTACAACGTTCGCTCGGGGATCGGTTGCGGCGAATCATTTAGCAGCGGGTAGATCGACGTTCCATTCGTCTTGACTCGTGGCACCGATGTCAACGAAACGCCAGCCAGATCGGCGAACGTCGGCAGCACGTCCGCAAAAGCCCACGGCGTACTGTCGACTCGACCGGTTTTGATTCTCGCGGGCCAATGAACGATCATTGGCACATGGATGCCGCCATCGAACAGATCGCGTTTCATACCCTTGTACGGCGCCGCGGCCTTGAAGAACGTCGGGTCACCACCGCCCTCGTCGTGCGGTCCGTTGTCGGATGTGAAAACGATCAGTGTGTTGTCGGCGATGCCACGTTGATCGAGCGCGTCGACAATGTTGCCAACATAAGTATCCAATGCTGTGACCATCCCTGCCAGTGTTGCACGTGGGCGGGCGACTGGTTCGGGATAGTACCACGCGTATTGGTCCGAAGGCTCGCCGGTGGACATGCCAAGGTAGGGCGTTTCGTCGAAAACTTTTTCGTACGGTTTGACAAACTCATCGGGTGCTGCGAGTTCCGCGTGTGGCGATGAGAATGTCAGCATCACAAAGAACGGATTTTTGTGATCTTGGTTGATGTAGTCGATCGCTTCGCTGGCGAACATCTCTTGAGCGTACGCGCCCTTGCGTCCGCCTTCGTTCTGGCCGATTCGCAGTTTCCGCCCATCACGCCACAGAATCGACGGGTACTGGCGATGACCTTCCAAGATCGAATACATCCCATACCAAGTATCAAACCCCATGGCCAACGGATCGGTCACACCCATTTGCGACCCGATCGAATACTTGCCAAACAACGCGGTGTCGTACCCGGCATGTTTCAAAACATGAGCGATCGTGACATCGATGTCGGCCAACTGAACCTTGTTGGAGTTGTTCGCCATCAACCGACCATCGCGTCCGGTAAACAGCGAGACACGAGAAGGCGAACAAACGGTATTGCCAGCGTAGGCCTGAGTGAACCGGATGCCGTTGCGGGCAAGTCGATCCAAGTGTGGCGTTTTGATCGGCGTGTCGCCGTAGCATCCGACTTGGTTAAAACCGAGGTCGTCTGCCAGAACAAAGATGATGTTCGGCGGGACTTGCGAATCGCTTTCCGCTGCGCAAGCGTTCAACGAAACGATGATGCCGATAGCGGCGAGGCAAACGTGGCGAATCAGTGGGACGGAGCCCCAAACACGAGAATTCGACATGGCGTGAAATGTCTTTTCAAAGGATATGGGCGGCTGAGTCATTTCAATCGATAGTCCAACACGTGCAGCGGCGATGGTAAGCCATCGAGGGCAACGTTTTCCTCCGTTCGCACGATTTCGCTCGGGGCAGCTTGGAAGTACATCGAAAGCACGCCTTCGTTCTTCCAGCGAGTGACGTCGACCAAGGGATCACCGCAAGTCGTCTGACCGGTTGCGGGCAATCGCTGCCAATCCCATCCCGTGTGCGAAGCGTTGGGGATGCCCTTCGCCAATATGACGAGATACGGATCATCCTCGTCCTCGTCGTCCAGATCGTCGCTGAACACCAAGAACAAAACGCCATCCTTGGTGCCCACCAGCTTTGGACGATTTCCCGAGAACGGCAACACTTCGACATTCCACCGCCCGGCCACGTCTCGCCAATAATGGTGATAACGGCGCTCGGAGACTTCGTCGTCGATCGCCTTGAGCACCACGTGAACACTCCCGTCCTCTTGGACGTGCAGTGTGTTTTGATTAGAGATCTGTTTGTCTTGCGAGATCGGGTAGGCGACCAGGCCAGTGGTGCCCAAATGGACCGGGTTGGTATTCGTTTGGCCGATGGTGTCGCCAGCCGTGTTTTGCCATGTCTGACCAAAGTCATCGCTGTAGGCGTAACATAGGTCATGTTGGTTTTGGGGATTGGTTCTCTCAAAACGGTCTCGCCAAACCCACGTTGCGTGCAAACGATTGCCCGCGAATGTTAGCGGATCCATGTAAGGGCACCGAAGGTCGCTCGTTTGATCACCGTGCCGATGGATGCCAATGTCGCGAGCGATGAATTTTCCGTACCCAGGCAACCAATCGTGTTGTTTGCCGTCGTAACGTTCGATGAATCCGTCGCCGTTACCGGAAGTGACCGATCGGTAGTACAGCATCAGGTTGCCGTCGGGCGATGAAAAGAATCGCGGGTAGGTCACTCTGTCGCTTGCCGGAATCGATCCGAGTGATCGGCTGATCGGACCAAACAAACTGGCATCCCAATCAAACCTTTCAGGTTCGTTGGCAACGCCGATTTTGGAAACGCGGTAGTTCAAAGGCGTTGCGTGATGATCAAACGCCAAGTGGATCGTGCCGTCGTTTTCACAGATACCAACGACGGCCGTGTTGTGCGAATCATTGGTTTTGAATCGATGATCAGTAAATCGAATGATCTCCCAATGATCGCCGGGCAGTTGGCGACGACCAAGACAGATTTGTCGATCGGCGTCCACGTAAGCCGCGTATTGATAGCCGCGGTGCGTCGTGAGAGCTTGTTGCTGGTGCGATCGACCATTGACGGTCAATCCGAACCGCGCGGCCGGGCCTTCGGCAAACGTCAACGCGCGAGTATCCACGGTTGTGTTACCGATACATTCCAAGTCAGCCGCCAGAACCGGAGACGCAAGCATGAACCAAGTCATGCAAGCGAAAACGGTCAGCGGTATGTATTTGGCGAGACGCATCATTTTTGTCTTCAAAGGAGGATCTATTTCGCGGATGGCAGGTCGAAGGGTCTGCGAACTGCAAACTCCAACTGTACCGGTCCGATCAATCCGGAGTCTAGCAGCGGCGAATCCTTGGTGTGGAACTTCCAAACCGTGAAGGTCTTGGCCTGCGTCTCTGGACGTTTCCCTTTTCCTTCCAGCCAGCCGGGGATTTTCAAAATCAATCCTTCGCCGGGCTTTTCGTTCGGCTCGTATTCATACGGCGATGGGAATTGTTCGTCCCCAATCAGTCGATTGACCCACAAATTGGTGACGCGGATTTCCAATTGATTGTTGTTCGGTTTCACAAGCCCCGACACGTCGACGACGTACGGTGGTTTCCAAAGCGTGCCCAAGTTTTTGCCATTGAAGGTGACTTCGGCAAAAATCTGGACATCACCCAGGTCCAGGCGAACCGAGTGGTCTTGGCCGAGCCGATTCGCGGGAACGTCAAATTGTTTTTGATACACGGCGGTGCCGGAAAAGTATTTCAGTTCCGGATCATCGTGCTGTGTCCACGACATCAGTTTATCCAGTTTGATGTCTGTCGGTCCCCAACCTTTCGGGCACTGCAAATTCCAGTCACTCGATAGATCGACCGGTTCTGGAATGGTCGAAACTTTTAGCTGTTTGCGTTTGCCGTCCGAGTAAACCAATTCGTAGTCGCCGGCTTCCCAGGCATTCAACACGCCCCCGTCGGCCGAAACGGAAAGCGTTGCGGGTTCATCCGGAGCGGCAACAGGATCCGTCGCACGATTCAGAACGATCGTCTCGTTCTGCTTCACCACCGTCGTCAACTGCTCGTCGTCCAACGCATAATCAACCCGCAATTGCTTGACGGTTCCGAACGCCGGGTCCACGCCCACCAGCTTGTACTTCACTTCCGCTTGCAGCATGTTGTTGGCGACTTCGGATTGAATTCGCTTCGTCACATCGGCTTGTCGGCTGGCGTCGCCATCCAGGTCTCCATACGTCGCCTTGACGATGGTCAGCTTCTTCGGCTTGGGTGCCGGGTTGGCAAACGGCGTTGATCCGTTGTGAAGCACGTCGACCACGCTGGGCGAATCGGCAGGCTTGTCAAAGACAACAAAGACCGCTTCGGCCGGTTCCATGAACAGCTTCACTCGCGTGCGACCATCGTTGGTCGGCTCATAAACGGGAGCCTGCTGGATCTCGCCCGTTTCGGCATTCCACAATTGGGCGGCGCGACCTTGGCTGCGGAAGACGACTTCGACCTGTCGCGCGACTTCTTGTTGATTGGAAACCAAGTAGACGTCGGCGGAACCAATGTTGCGATGAATCCACTCGTATCCCAAACCGCCAGCAAGCGTCGCAGCGACGGGCTGAATCGATTGGAATTCAACATCGGGCCCGACGTTCAACGCCGTTAAGATTTTCCCAAGTGGGCCAGGCCAATACACTTTGCCTTTACCAACGACGTTGTCAGTCGCCCGCGTTCCATCGCAGTCGCCCCAAATCTTCTCAGCAGCCTGCCGCATCGCCTGATCCGACTGCGGATGATTCTTCAAACCGGGAGTGCCTTTCGGTTTGGCCCAGACGAGGTGACCGCCGTCTTCGAGCAAACTTTGAGCTTTCTCAAACACGTCCAATCGCACTGGCCCGGCGGGCATCACCAACACGCGATACTGCATCAAACCCGGCAATACGATCCGTCCGTTTTCGACGGTCAGCTTCATGAAGTTGTTGCGAGAGATCGTGTCATAGTCATAGCCCTGGGGAACCGGCGGGTTCATGTTTTCGCGGGTCGCGAGCGTTTGCGGTGCGTTCTCACCGGGGAAGTAACACAGGTCGTCCTGGAACGTTCCTTGTTGCAATAAGTACTGGCTGCGAGCCAAGTACTGGTTCCACGCTCTGCCCAGTTCATACCAAGTGTTGTTGCGGTTGTTTTGAAAACCCCACGGCCCCATCGTCATGCCGGGCAGCACATCTTCCGCCCACGGTTGGTGAACCATGGTG
>JBAUHR010000338.1:0-2076 GCA_049680385.1 Rubripirellula sp.
CGGGTATCTCACTGTTACGACCAGAGAATTCGCCGATTCGCAACGTGAGTTTGCCATTCATACCTTACCGATTGGCGTGGAGCCACACATGGTGAAACTTCGCGAGATGTACATCAAGCGATTTCCCACACCATGGGCTGGCGGGCACAATCGAATTGCCGTTTTCAAGAATCACTTTGTCGTCTACGCAACTCGTCCCGTACAAATGGCGACCGAGCGCTTCGTGGATCGCGCGACAATGAGTTTCAACAGAGACCCAGACCGTTTAAAATAGATGTGGCGGTTGCCAACCTGGATGATAGATGGCACGAGACATTTGTAATTGGGGACCAACTTGTTCGCGCTCAGTGATGCCCGCCGGGACGCCCGCCGGAGTTTGTACATGAAGCCTTCGCTCTTCGTCATTCTCATCTTGCCATGCCTCGCGGGTCGAGCTGCTGCAGATGATCTCGCTCTCGTTTTCCAACACGGAACCGCGATTAGTGAACGAGGGCGAGCTTGGGCCAGACGCGTCGATTTCGCCACGTGGATTGATGACGAGTTCGTGGTCTTCTTTGCCGAGCACAAAGTATCGTGCCTATCGACCGTATCAGGTCGCATTGAATGGGTGATCAAGGACGTGAAGGACATCCACGACTGGTCTGTTTCCCGTTCGGCGAAACGGCTTGCCTACATTGAAGATGCTGGTTTCGTCGAAGGCTATCGCATCTGTGTGGTCGACTGCCAGACAGGTGAAAAGATATTCACTGCGGCGCGGGCTCGTGTTGATCAAATCGTTCAGGAAAAAAATGCAATGCCAATTCGCATCGCGTTAGCACCGGACGATGGTCGCTTGCTTGTTTGCATGTTCTCCACCTTCTATGGACGGAATGTATTTCTCCTTGATCCCTCGTACACAAGTGTGGAGAAATCATTTCAGATTGACGCTTTTCCTCGGCAAGTGAAATTTTCACCCAACGGTCAGCGTGTTGCGATTGTCGCAAATGACAATGTGCTATGTATTCACGACTTGGTGAGTGATCGTGATGTCTTTTTTCGCGGCACGCGCATTACAGAAAAGCCTGATTCGATCGGCGGAGCTGTTGACGTTCCGTTTTTTAGTCACTGTCTGGATAGTGGGGAGGATTTGTTCGTGTACGCGCGGGACAACAGTTGGGCTACAGGGAGGATGTTTGTCCAGAATCTCAAGACAAAGAAGTCTGCTTCGTTTGATGCTCGCAATAGTCACATTGAAATGGACGTGCTTTTTAAAGAAAAACGCATCGCACTAACAGGAACTTCGACTGACCTAACCGTGCTTGACTTCGACGGCAACGTTGTTGCACACAAGAAGGGCGTCACCAAGCAACGCAATAGGAGTGTTGAGTTTTCACCGTCTGGCGATCGAGTTCTCATCGGAAGCTGGGATAATACTCTGTCTGTTTACTCACTCACCAACGTCGGCAAATAGAATTAGTAAAACCGTTCACGGCACTCGAGACTGATGATGGTAGCAGTTGAAGTGTTGTCTCTTCGTATAGCTCGGTTGCCAGGGGAAACCGCGTTGCGATGCCCAGCAGCACCGTCAGCGATAACTCCACGAACCGCCCCACAAAAAGCCACCCCTTTGATGACCAGTTTCTGCTCGGGTGGTCTGTCTGAAACAGTTTCATCGTCGTAAGAATTGGTAGAAAATTTCGTCGGGTAGAAAAAAGACGATGCATTCCTTCATCTTCTACCCGCAAAAAATCTTCTACCAAAAACGAATCGGTGCCGAGCCATAAGCACCCCCAAGAGACGCTAACCACTAGTTCCTCTCAATTGCGTGAACGACTACGAGTATATTGGACCTATACTCTCAACGCCGCGCGCCTCGCATTTTTTGAGCCGCCTGACTTCGATTGCTCACTCCATCACCCCACCCTTCAATTGACTGATTATACGATGCAACAATATCGACCTGCCAGCGAAAACCTGAGAATTCTTTTGTGCATGATGACGCTTGGCGTGTCACTGCCAGCGTTCGCTCAGCAGACGGACGATGTTGCAAAGCCACGTCCCGCCCAAAAACGACCTGTCAAAAAGACACCCGCCAAG
>JBAUHR010000339.1:0-23340 GCA_049680385.1 Rubripirellula sp.
GGCGGGTTCCCCCCGGCCACTCGAAGCAACGGATCGGCCGGTGAGAACCGGCCCTACTTCAGCTTGTCGATTGAAGACGTTCACCAGTCGCCTACACCATTTGGCATTCCGGTACGCGAAAACCGTCGGGCGGTTGTCGATCTGGTATTCCATCGCGGTCTGATTGTTTAACCGTTAGCCGCAGGCGTACGTCACGGAAAACACATACGCCTGCGGCTAACGGTTAAACGATTCAATCGTCAAACCGTTGACGACATTCACAACATCTAGCGAGTACGTTGATGCGCCGATCGATCGCACATTTCTTGACGTACTTGGCGTCCGAGCGAAATGCTTCGGACTTGACGATCAAGGCTTACCGCGAAGACTTGTTCGGGTTGGTCGACTGGTTAGAGGCGACGCACGGCCGAGTGCCAGATCCGGGGACACTATCGCCTCAGGATTTGCGTGCCTATCAAGCCGCGCTGCAGCAAGCTGAATACGCCCGCACGACGATCTCTCGCAAACTGGCATCGCTGCGCAGTTTTTACAAGTTTGCCATGCGTGAAGGCATTGCCACCAGCAATCCAGCCAAGCCGCTTCGCAATCCGCGTCGGCAACGCAAGCTGCCGCACGTGTTGACCAATGACGAAGTTGGCCGATTGCTGATCACACCCCCAGGCGGTGATGCGTCGGGGCTCCGCGATCGTGCAATTCTAGAAACGATGTACTCGGCCGGATTGCGGGTCAGCGAGCTGGTTGGGCTGCGCGATGGTGACGTTGACGCCGATGAGCAGATCGTCCGCGTCCGCGGAAAGGGCCGCAAAGAACGAATCGCGCCGCTGGGATCGTACGCTCTAAAAGCGATTCGCAAGTACGAGCAGTGCCGCATCCGTGATCCGAAGACCGAAATGTTAGGCCGCGAGGCACCTGTGTTCGTCAATCGCTTTGGCAACATCCTGACCACGCGAAGCATCGGCCGGATGCTGGAAAAGTACATCGGTTTGGCTCAGCTCGATTCGCGCACCAGCCCTCACACATTGCGACATAGTTTCGCGACCCACCTGCTAGACCGTGGCGCCGACATCCGCAGCGTACAAGAACTGCTGGGCCACAAGAGCTTGGCGACAACCCAGATCTACACGCACGTCAGCGCAGCGAACCTGCGTCAGGTCTACGAGAAGGCTCACCCACGGGCTCAGGTTTCCTAACGCGCGAGGCTCGCGACTAGGCTGGATCAATCCGTTGTGTAACCTCATTCGTCGTCGCAGCGTTGTGTTATCGCATCCGAATATTGGCTGGCTTGATGTCCAGGTACACAATTCCGAGCAGTTTCAGGTCCAGCAGTGCCTCTTCGACGTTCGGCCAATCCGCTGTATCGAACAGTTGTCGGCATTCTTCAAGACTCTCGGTAAGCTGTTCCTTGGTGTAAGGCGGTGATCGATCGACATACGCTTTACCAAAGTCCAGCAAATAGGGTGGCGTTACGATCGCCATTTCAACGACCAGCAATTCGTTGTCATAGTCAATCAGTCTCGGGACATCGAAGATTCCGAGAAGCGTCATTTTTTTCTCGGTGAATCGCAAGTAGGCGTCACGCTCATTCGCGTAGGATCGTTCACGTTCTAGGACTTTCACCGCAGTTTTTCGCGATGTTTGCCAAACTGATCCGTCCTGGCCAAAGCCTAGCGGGACTTTGTTCTCAATGGCAAACCGCACGTCGTGCGGCGTACACTGCTTCTTTACCGCCCAAGTCTTCGGAGAGATTCATGATTCGATCAGTTTCGCCTTCGGGCTATTCCTCTGTCGTTCGCATCAACTTGCGCGTCGGCGATCAGATTTTCAATGTGGCTCAACTTCACGACAAAGTCTGCCTCGTTCGCAATCCCGGCAATGTTGAACCTGGCCCAGCGGAGTTGTCGATCGTAGTCGACGGTAAAGAACAGACGGAAACCGTGATGCTTCGCAATGGGATCCGCGCCGAATCCCGTGAAGTCTGCTTCGAGTAGGGCGAGCCGCCTGGGTCAGTCACGGTTCTTGCTTGCATTGTCGGATCAAGATCGGCAATGCGAGTAACGGGACCGCCGATAGAAAATCCCGGGATGATTTTTCAAGAAATCGGCCCTCGTTCTTGGGCCTGCCATCGCTCGTCCGATCGGGAATAGGTACCGATCCACCGTGGGCCGTTTTTCGGTACAACCGCACTCAAATTTTGGCCGGACGTCCAATTGACGGCGGCGAGAAGATGCGTTCTAGCCGGAAATACACGGTGAAGAACGCAAGAGGCGACGGTGGGATTCGAACCCACGAATAAAGGATTTGCAATCCTTCGCCTTAGCCACTTGGCCACGTCGCCTGCTGATGATGCGAAAGTTAGAGAAAGACTGGCGATCAGTCAAGAACGGTAACTTCGCGTGATTCTGGCCTGTGTGCCAGATATGACGTATTTATCGGGCTAGAGGCTCGCAGACTTTACCAAGATCAGCAGAAACTTTTTCGCTTAGTACGTTCCCAAGGGCCGCCGTTCGACGCCTGCGAGTAGTTGGATCAGAGTGGTCCGTAATTCCCGGACTTTTAGCGGCAGGGGCAGCAGCTTGCGGTTTCCACCTCGGCGGGCCGAGGCGATCAGGCTGGTTTGCCGCCGATCGACCAACAGAATTGACGGAATCGATGCTGTGTGCTCGTCCGAACCGAACTTATTGAACGCTTCGACCGCCAGGCTGCCTAGCTCAGAGGCGCCGAACACGACACAGTCGGCGGGAGCGTCGTCGTCCGGATTGAATCGGTCGAGGGCTCGGTTGGGGTTGGAAATCACCAGCACTCGATAGCCACGCGATTTCAATCTTTCTCGTACTGCATTTTGTAAGGCTGTTTTGGATTCGACCAGCATCACGATGTAGCCTTCGCCCTCGTTCGTCGGCGGCTCTTCATCAGTCGTGTCGTTCGGCGCGGTTGGATCGTTGGGCGAACGCCTCGTGCCACCACTTTCAAGAATCTGCATGGCTTTCTTGACTTCGGCCTGCAACGCAGCGGCTGATTGAATCCGTTTATCAGGATTGAACTCCAGCGCTCGTTGGACGACCTGGTTGGCAACGCCAGGGATATCTGGGACGAGTTCATGCAGGGGAACGATCGATTGAAATCGCGAAACATTCAATCGCTGTAAGCGGTCGCGAGTTTCGGTCAATGCCGGCACACCCGCCAGCATGTGATAAAGCATATTGCCAGCGAAGTAGACGTCACTGCGCGGATCATCCTTGCGAACGCCGGTGCCACGTTCCAAAGCTGCGTAGTCGATCGCTCGCGCGTTGGGGCAATCGGCCATCTTTTCCGGATTGTTTCGGTCCGTCAAAGCGGCCAAGCCAAAGTCCACCAGCTTTGCTTTGCCGTCGGATGAAATCAGTACGTTCGAAAGCTTCAAGTCACGGTGGGCGATACCCAACGAGGCAGCGTAAGCCAGTCCCGAAGCGATTTCATACATCAACCGCAGCGCCAAGTCGGCCGGCAGTTTGCCACGGATACGAACCAGATCTCGCAGCGTTTGTCCTTCGACGAATTCCATCACCAAGAACGGATTTCGCGTATCAGGAATGACGTCCAGAATGTTGACGATATGAGGATGTCGTAGTTTCAGTCCCATCCGGCCTTCGCGAAGGAACTGTTCAAGTTCTTTCATTTCATCGCGGAACCGTTTTCGCAAAACCTTGACGGCGAACACTTCGTCGCCCTTTTGCGCTCGGTAAACCCGCGCAAACGTACCGGCACCGATCAGGTACAGGACTTTGTATTCTCCATAGAAGTAACCGCCGCGATCGCCTTTGAGGATTTTTTCGGTTTGCAGCGTCGTGACCAGGCCATTTCGCTGAGTGACCTTGATCATGTCTTCAAGCGTGTGCTCGCCGACGCCCAATTCATTGACCGCCTGTTCGACCGATCGGTGATCGGCAAGTCCGAGGTCACTGATACGTTGAGCAAAGAGTTGGGGGCTGAAATCACTCATCACGAATCAAAGACGCTGTAAATCGGGTTAGGTGCTGGGCCAAGGCAGCGGACCGGGACGCTGCATCGGTGGTCCGGTCGGATACACGTGCCAGCAACCAGTTTACACAGAATCCGAGGGATTCGGTGGCAAAAGCGGTGGTCATCGCGTTCGATGCAGTGGCGGCGGCAACGCCAGTGGCATTCCGTGCCGCTGGTAACGGTTCTAACGACCGTGGTGGCTCGGTTTTGCCTTGGGCGGGTGTTGCCTGGTAATCCGAGGCAATTTTATTTTCGGACACCGCAGGTGGCGATCGTCTTCAACCATCTGACGATTCAGCACTCCATCGTGATCTGACTGTTCAACCGATAGCCGTTGGCGTACGCGACAGGAAATACGTACGTCTGTGGCTAACGATCAAACGATTCAATCGACAAACCGTTAACGAGTTGCGTTACCCGAACACCAAGTTGCGGCGGTAACGTTCGTGCGGTTCGCTGAATGCGCAAACAAAAAAGGGATACCAGTTTGCTGGTATCCCCTTCGTGTGATCTGTAAAGAGTTGTCGATGAGTAAACGGCATTTCGTTTGTGGATGCCGCTTTCGTCAACTAGTCCATCAACTGTTCGAGAGTTGACAGGGCTGATTTGGCTTCGGCAATGCCACCAAGTTCGGCGACCAATTGCTTGACCTTCAACAATGAATCGACCGATACATCGCTGCTATGCTTCCCCTTCGATGCCGACTTGGTTGGACGTCCAACCGCTCGCACCGACTTGACTGAACCTTTCGGGCGACCGGGACGGCCCGCTTTCTTCTTTCGCTTTGAAGTTGAAAGAATCGTGCTAACGAATCCAGCACTGACAGCGACGCCTTTCTTGCCCAAATCTTCAGCGATTTGCTTTGGTTTCAGCGTAGGGTTGCTTTTGCTGTAGTCACGAATCGCTTGTGACTTGTTGGGGCCGCCCGTTTTTTTCTTTGCCATGGTGTTCCTACCTTTCCGACCGACAACTCGGTCTCCGATGAATTGAATCAAACCTATTGTCATCGACTCGAAGTCACGAAATCGAAGCTACCGAAAGCATCAATTGACTTGCGGTTCAGCAGTATATTGGGAGGCTGAATCGACGAACCAAACTGGAACTTATTTAATCACAGTTGAGGTGGTTGTGTAAGTTACGTACTTTGCACAGATTGTCAATGCGTTTGATGTCTTGGTGGTAAGTCTCTGACCGTTTGATTTACATCCGCGGCACGACATTGACGCCTAACAGGTTCAGTCCTTTGCTCAGTACTCTGCCGCAAAGAGTAACCAGCATCAATCGAGTCGCTTGAATCGTTTCGGACTCGGCGCGTAGCACATGACACTGTTCATTGAATTTCGAATACACCTTGGAGGTTTCAAGCAAGTATTCGACCAACATGTTCGGTGCATAGTCCTTGTGGACGGCAACGATTGCTTCTTCAAACTTTATCAGCATCAAAGCTAGGCTTCGTTCGGCTGAATGAGTGAATTCGATGCCGTGTTGATTGACGAGATCTAGTACGTCGGATTCGGCTTTTTCGGCACGTTCGAGAATCTTTTGAGTACGCGCGTACGAGTATTGGACATAGGTCGACGTGTTCCCCTCTAACGCAACCATCTTGTTCAAATTGAATCGATAGTCACTGGTGCGATGGTGCCCGAGGTCAGCAAATTTGATTGCTCCAATGCCGACGATTTCGGCGATCGATTCCTGTTCAGCTTCGTCCATGGGGGGATCAAAGTTTTGTAGTCGATCAGGATTACAGACAACTTGGCGGGCGCGCTCGACGGCCCCATCAAGTAAGCTTTCGAGACCCGTTAGCGAACCGCTGCGAGTCTTCATAGGTTTTCCATCTTCGCCCAACACGGTACCGAAATTGACGTGGACAAGTTTGATATCAGACATCCCCAGTCGATCAGCCACGGCGAATAGTTTTACAAAGTGTTCACTTTGGCGAGTATCAACGACATAAACGATTTCTGATGGATGAAACTTGTCCAGTCGGTACTGCAGCGTTGCCAGGTCGGTGGTGGCATACAAATAGGCCCCGTCTTGTTTTTGTACGATCATCGGAGCGTCAAAACCGTCTAGGAATACACAAACGGCGCCGTCACTTTTCGAAGCGAGTCCTTTGGCTTCCAGTTGCTCGACGACTGGCCCAAGCATCGGGTGATAGAAACTTTCGCCAAGCGTATGGTCGAACTGGACGTCCAGTCGATCGTAGATGCGGTTGATTTCGTCCTTGCAGTGCGGCAGAAACTTTTCCCATAGCGCTAGATTCTCTTTGTCGCCTCGGTGAAGCTTGGCGGTTTCTTCCAACACAGCAACGTCAACTGTTGAGTGCTTTTCAGCGTCGGCCAGCAGGGCTGGGTCGGATGTCACGCCGGTGATTTTTTCATTCAGCGAACTTAAATCGTCGTTTAGTCCGGCCAGTCGGCGTTCGACGGCGCCTACTAGTTTCTTGGCACTCTTTTGTGCTTTGGCGTCCGCCGAGGCCTGTGCTGACTTGGCGGCGACGAGTTCGGCTTCGGCATCAGAGATCGCGGCTTGAGTTTTTGGAACCGCGGTGAGGGCTTTGCGGTACTCGATCAATTGATTGACGTGTCGATAGAGTTTTGACAATTCGGGGACAGGGTTCGACTCGACGACTGCCGGATCGCCAAAGTGTTTGTATCCGTAAATGATGATCCCGAATTGGGTGCCCCAGTCACCCAGGTGGTTGTCGGTGATCGTGTTGTATCCTAAGAACTTGAGTGTTCGTGCGAGTGCATCGCCGATAACGGTGCTGCGGATGTGGCCAACGTGCATGGGTTTGGCGACATTCGGCGACGAAAAGTCGATCACGATGTTGTCGCCCGACGTAACCTCGGTGACTCCGCAGCGAGCATCGCCGAGCATCTTCTGTAATTGCTCAGCCAGAAACGTGTCACGAAGTTTAAGGTTGATGAAACCGGGGCCGGCAACTTCGGGGGCTTCGCAAAAGTCGAGGACTTCGAGTCGTTCAACCAAGGTTTGGGCGAGTGTTCGTGAGTCTTGCCCAACTTTCTTGCAAAGCGGCATCGCGGCGTTGCATTGGTAGTCTCCGTGTTTGGGATCCGTGGTTGCGCGGATCATGGAGGCAAACGTGTCGGGGTCGTCAGTCAGATCTTTGATCGCGGCGACGAAACGTTCTTGCAACAATTGCGGGATGTGCATAATGCGACCTGCGGCCTTTTGTGGTGTTCAACCAGACTGGTTTTAGAAAGGTTTTAGCGATTCGAATGACAATCGAAAACCGCGAGCGACCGAGTTTGGTGCGTCGGTATGCTCAACCGAGTCGCTGAAGTTCGTAGCAAACGTCGTCAACGGTTTGTCGATTTAAGCGATTAACCGTTAGCCGAAGACGTACGTATTTCCACTCGCTCGCGTATTTCCACTCGCGCCCGCCGGCGGCTATCGCCGTCGGCTCAAGAAGCCGGGTTTTCGGAATTAGAAATTCGCTACCACGATCTCTAGGCTACGGATGGTCCAGGCGGGGCGGTCTTGATGTGCGAGTCGGTCGAGCAGCCCATGGCTGCGACGCCGGCGGCCGTGAATTACTGATAGCGAGACTACTTGTTTTCGGTCAGGCCCAGATCGGACAGGGCGATCGGAGTTCCGTCTGCCCATAGTGATTCGAGATCGTAGTACTCGCGAGTTTCTTCATCAAAAAGGTGAATCACGACGCTGCCATAGTCCAGCACGATCCAGCGGCTGTCTTCGTAGCCTTCGATCCCCAGTCGTTGATCACCAAGCCCTTTTTCCAGAGCATCGTCAATCTGTTCGCTGATCGCGTGCAGTTGACGGCGGCTGGTGCCCGTGGCCAGAACGAAGAAGTCGAACTCGGCTGATTGAGCACAAACGTCGATGACCATCACTTCGGCACCGTTGTTTTCGAGCGCAACGCGAGCTGCTTCGGTCGCCAATTTACGACCATCGTCGGTTCCTTGCGGGCGAATCGCACGCGAAGGGTTGACCATCGGGTCTTCGTAAACCGGTTTCTTGCGTTTGGCTGTGGGCGTAGCGGATGGAGCCGATGAATCGGCTGGATCAGGCGACGAGGGGGTGATATTTTCGCTCATAAACGAGAGTCTAGTAGATTTACCGGTGCTGTCACGCACCTATGTTGACGGAAGTTTTCGGGCAAGCGTGTTGGTAGACGGTTCCCTATCCTTTTGGCAATGATGGTCCGACCCATTTCACTACTCAAAATCGGAAAATAATTGATGGCAGATTGGATCGAAGCAGGTGCCAAAGCCCCTGCGTTCACCCTGGCTGATGATACGGGAACGAAGGTAAAACTAAGCGATTTGAAAGGAAAACCGGTCGTCATCTACTTTTACCCTCGCGACGACACGCCGGGCTGCACCAAGGAAGCCTGTGCGTTCCGGGACCGTTATGACGAGCTGACCAAGCTTGGGGTTCACTTGCTTGGGGTCAGCGGCGATACGGCCGAGAGTCACGCGAAATTTCGCGAAAAATATTCTTTGCCATTCCCTCTATTAGTGGACGCGAACCACACCGTCAGCGAAAAATATGGTGCCTACCGCGAAAAGAACATGTACGGCAAGAAATCGATGGGGATTCAGCGGTCCACATTCCTGATCGACGCCGAGGGAAAAGTCGCCAAGGTATGGAAACGAGTTAAAGTCGACGGCCATGATCAACAGGTCATCGACGCACTGGCGGGGGAGTAGGTGACAGGTGACAGGTGACAGGTGACAGGTGACAGCGATCCGCGTCGTTTTCTATCTCCTGTGACCTGTGACCTGTACCCTGACACCTATTCCCCTATTTCTTCGGTCGCTTTCGTTTGTTGGGGCGATCGAAGGTTGGTTCAGGCTTGTTGACTTTGTTCTTCAGTTTGTCGACGAGCGTTTCTTGTTTGGTGGTCGCTGTGCCGGATGTTGGTACGACGGTGCCTTCAAGCATCGAGGGGTCAAAATGCGACTTCTTGGGCAGCGTTTTCTTGACGAATATTCGCTCGCCGATGCCCCAAAGGCTGCTGGTGATGAAGTAGATGCACAAGCCGGCCGGGACGCGAAAGAAGAACAAGCCCATCATCAGCGTCATGACGTTCATCATTTTCTGCGTCATGGCAGTCTGTTCATCAGTCGCCGGTGGCATGAACAGTTTTTGTTGCGCCAAGAACAGGCCAACGACCAGCACCGGCAAAATATTGAAGTACGGCCCCAACCAACCGGTGCCACGACCCGCAAAGTAACCTATCATCCAGTCGCCCCAATAACTCAGCATGTCGGGGCCAGCTAGGTTGGATGCCCAGTCCGAACCGCTAAGCACGGGTTGCTGGCGAAGTTCGATATCGACCGACAAGGCGCGGTAGAGACCGATGAAGATCGGCAACTGCAAGAACATCGGCAAGCAACCGGCCATCGGGTTGAATCCGACGCGTTTCTGCAACTCGCGTTGGGCCTTCATGCGGCCTTCCATGTCATCCTTGTACTGTTCGCCGATTTTTTTCAGTTCGGGGGCGAGCTCTTGCATCTTCTGAGCGTTTACTGCGGCCTTTCGGCTTAGTGGGAACATCGCACCGCGGACGATCACTGTTAGCAGAATGATCGCGAGGGCGTAGTTGCCGACGCCTGAGAGCATGTGCAATAGACTGCCCAGCAGTTTTGCAAAACGCTCGAACCATCCGTAATAGATGAATGATCCCAATTGGTAGGGTTCAAGAACCGCAGGGTCTTTGGGGCCGGCAAATAGTTGCAATTCTTGACGCATCGATCCGCCGGCTGGCACGGTCGCGATGACGCTGTCCAGGATGAACGAGCAGTTAACGGCCCGTTCTTGATTCTTGGGGACTTCGAGTGGATCCGCCACAACGCCAGCGACACAGCGCCGGAAAGTGGTGAACGAGGTGCCTTCGACGGGCGGTACATACGCCACGGCAAAGTACTGGGCGTCAACGCCGATGTAACGAAGACTTTTGGCGTCGTCATCTAAATCGGGTGCAAAAATCGATTCGTACGGATTTTTTGGCGTCTTCTTGGCGGTCTTCAGCAAGTTGTAGCCGCTTAGCAGTTCGTGGCTTTCGGCGACGGTGTTGTAGACCACATCGCGAGCGGCGGCACCCGAGAAATTGGGACTGATCTTATTGCTGTACCACCAACCTTCCAGCGTGACACCGTTGGGGCCTTCCAACCGATAGGCGAGGTCTTGCGGTTCGTCGGCCAAGTTGTCTACCTGCAGCGTCATGTCGATCGAGTAGTCGGCGGGTGAGACGACGTAAGTACGTTTAAGTCGGACAGGTTTACCGCCAACCGACTTCATCTCGGTTGCCGATAGTTCGACTTCCAGGGTCAGCGATTGGCCATCGCCGGCCGCGCTGGATTCGGATTCACCCTTGCTCCAAACCAAGTCGGACGGGCTTTCGAATCCTGGGATTCGGTTTTCGCCCAATTCGATGCTCTTTCGGTTCACTTGGCTCAGCGCCATCAAGCACGATTGACGGGACAGGTTTCCGGCAACTTGATCGACGCCGCCGTCTTTGGCCAAACGGACCACATCGAGCGGTTGCTCGGTCAGCGTTGCGCCCAGAGTTTGCGCGGTTCCGTTTCGAACAATTTCAATGTCGACGCTGTCGCCCGGTCGCGTGCTAAGCATCGCGTCATCGATGGACCCGCGAGTGGCGACGGGCGTTCCGGCGACTGATGTGATGATGTCACCGACTTGCAGACCGCACTCGGCTGCCGGCGTACCGGGGCCGACCACGTTGACAATGGCCCCGTCGATTTCCAACGCGGCTTCGGCGGCCAGATAGCCCAGATAACCATGGCGAATATCGACTCGCCGGTATTTCAGATTGCCGTCGTCATTTCGCTGGGTCAGTTCGATCCGCTCGATCCCGCCGCCTCGCGTGTTGACGGTGACCAGCATGTAATAGCCGGAATTTGCGGCCATTGATCCCAGCGTGATCCACTCGGCTTGTTCTGATCTTTCCGACGCCGATTCTTCGGAATCGGACTCATTGGCGGTCAGTTTTTGGGATTCTGTGGCTTCAGAACTCGATTGCGAGTCCTCGTTTTCAAGGTTTTCCGCACCGTCGACCAGCAGATTGCCAGCCGGATCGACCATTTCTGCAGCGGGCGGCGCAACGGGCTGAGGGACGAACTTCGCCCTCAACATCATGTAGACCAAGAAAAACGCTGTCGAAGAGACGATGAACGTAAGCAGACGACGTTCCACGATCGATCCCGAGGGGAAGAGAGATAGCGAGAGGCGAAATCGAAATCGAGTCCGCAAGAATCCAAGCGGCTATTCTGCCGACAACCCTTATTCTTGGGAAGGCGAGCGGATTCGGTCCGCACGCGAGATCGGAGCGGCTGCGTCCGCCGAGGCACCGATGTCTTGCGGTCCGATTCGCAGTGCTGAGTTCGCAATGGACGCGATTTTTGCCGTTCCGATGCGTGTCGTCGGCTGCCGCGGCGGTCGCGGCGGTCGAGCGAAACGCACATTTGGCTGAACTAAACCGATTACCACTTTCTGGCCATCTTTTCAGTCTGGGCGCGTGCTGGATCTACGTGTTGCGAATTTAGGAGGTCTCGGCAGTCGATTCGTTGGAACCGGATTCTTCAAATCGCTCAAGCAGCCGATACAGTTTGCGGCGGTGGATCCCCAATCGTCTGGCGGCCTTGGCTTTGTTGCCGTTTTCGCGAGCAAGCACGTCCAGGACATGCGATTTGGCGATGTCGTCGAGGGTCGGAATTGATCCTGCGGCGGAAACGGTCGAAGTAACCCGCGCGACATCCAGCCCCGATGATTGGGACGCCGATGATTGGGACGCCGGTTGGTCCTTCGGTTCTGGCCTCGGCAAAAGTCCTGGGCCAGCCGATCCACCCAGTAATACCTCGGCGGGTAATTCGTTCATTGTGATTTCGTTGTTGTCGGCCAAGATGGTCGCTCGCTGAATCACGTTAATGAGTTGACGGATGTTGCCGGGCCACGAGTACGCGGTCAGTGCGGCGCGAACTTCGGGTGCCACTCGCCACGAGGCGGGTACATAGTGGTCGATCAGCCTTTCAATGTCGCCTTCGCGTTCACACAGCAGCGGCAGTTGTAGTGGCAACACATTGATTCGGTAGAACAAGTCTTCGCGGAAATTTCCCTTTTCGACTTCGCTGGTCAGGTCGCGGTTGGTTGCTGCAATGATCCGCACGTGAACGGTTCGCTCCTTGGCCGAACCGATCCGCCGCATCGAACCGTCCTCGAGAACACGAAGCAGTTTGGGCTGCAGTGCGAGCGGCATTTCACCGATTTCGTCAATGAACAGTGTGCCGCCGTCGGCGATTTCGAAGAGTCCCGGTTTCTCGGCCGTGGCGCCGGTAAAGGAACCCTTTTGGTGCCCAAACAGTTCGCTTTCGACCAACTGTTCTGGCAAGGCCGCGCAGTTGATGGTGACGAATGGCTTGTCTCGCAAAGGACTGTTCTGTTGGATCGCACGGGCGACGACCTCTTTACCCGTTCCGCTGGCGCCTTGGATCAAGACCGGTTTGTCCGTTGGCGCAACCTTTTCGATCATCCTGGCGACCGCTCGCATCGAACCGCTGTCGCCGATCATCTGAAGCGCGGGTCGGCTGCGTGAAATGACAGCCTTCAATTGCTCGTTTTCACGGCGCAATTCGCCTCGCGCACGTGCCAGTTGGCAATGATGTTCAAGGTCGCCAAGCGAACATGGCTTGGTCATGAAATCACAGGCGCCCATCTTCATTGCCGCGACGGCCGATTCGATCGTGCCCTGGCCGGTCAGGATGATGACTTCCATATCGATGGATGCCTGCTGGACTCGTTGCAACAATTCGATGCCGGACATTCCGGGCATGTTCATGTCAAAAACGGCAACGTCGAAATGTTGGTTTGCGCACAGCCCGATCGCCTCGGCACCGTTGGAAACGGCGGTGACTTTATGTCCCTTTCGCTGCATCCACCGCGCACAGGTGTCGCGGAAATCGTCTTCGTCTTCAACTAACAGTAGCTCAATCGGTTGGTCTGACATCTCGCATCCTTCGGATTTTCCAGCAGTCCGCGCGGGGCTGCATTCCTCATCTACCGCAAACACCAGCAAAGCGACTGAGAACATTCTCATGACTTCGCACACGCAATCGTCGATCGACTAACCAAACCGCGTGCTCATTTGCACACTTTGGCCCGAGTCGCACATTTCGCAATCAAAAAAACGTGGTTTTTTGCCTGTGCCGCAGTAAACGCAAACCCTATTCCAAACCTGCAATGCTGCCGCCGAACGACGTCGAACTGCTGGTTTTCCAGCACAGCCTGATTTTCAGGTAGCAAGCCTCGTCTACGGTTTGTCGATTGAGTGAGACGTTCTCTTACGCGGTGCGGTACTCATGCGTTTCGCGTTTCAAGTGACAAACCGCCACAAGTCTCGGCCGCTACGGTGATTCACCGAAGGTCACACTCTCAAACCGTTTGTACCGATACGAACATTTCCCGAAACTAGGTGGCGAGACAATTCTAACTTTGCTTGGGACGAAAAGCGGTCCAGCGAGGCGTTTCGGTTTCCAATCGAGGCGGATTGGCTGATCCGTCCACGATCAGGTCGATGCAGTAAGGGATCGCTGGGAATACGGCGTCTAAGCATTCGGCGATCGCGCGTGGTTTTCCTGGCAAATTGACCACCAGCGATTTGCCACGGATTCCTGCGGTTTGGCGGGACAGGATTGCCGTAGGCACTTTCTCGAGCGATACCTTTCGCATCAGTTCGCCAAATCCCGGCATCATCTTTTCGCAGACCGTTTCGGTTGCTTCAGGCGTCACGTCGCGCAGCGCCGGTCCCGTGCCACCAGTGGTGATCACTAAACAGCATCCTTGGGTGTCGCATAGTTCAACCATCGCATCGCAAATGATCGTTGTGTCGTCCGAGACAATCTTCTGCACCGGAGTCCACGGGCAAGTCAGGACTTCGTCGAGATAGGCAGCGATTGCCGGGCCGCCCAGATCTTCGTATTCGCCTCGGCTTGCGCGGTCCGAGACCGTCAGGATGCCAATTTTAACTGCCGTCACGATTGTCTTTCTGGTTCTTGAGATGTTGCTCGATTGCTTCGACTGCACTGGTTGCGGCCAACTTGACGTCGGCGATTCGTTTTGTGATTTCATCTTTTTCGGCGTCTTCGGAAACCATTTCTAAAGACTCGGCGACGACGCTAGTCGGTAGGGCTCCGACGGACAGCGATGCGCCCTTGAGTGTATGGACTGCACGCCGTAATGACTTTCGGTCGTCCGTCGAACTGGCGCGATCCATCGCGCGCATCAGGCTTTCGACTTCGCCTAGATACACGCCCATTAGCTCGCCCAGCAACTGGGAGTCGCCACCGACGGTTAGGTGCGCTTGTTCCCAGTCGATTGGCGATTCGGTATCGTCGTTCATGTTCAGATCACAATCGCTTGTTGGTTCCGGATTGGTTTGTGAGCCGGGATCCGATTGTGGGCCGGGATCAGCCTGCAGCGGTGGGGCGTCACTGTTCTGTTTGTCCGAGTTCACGGTGTTCGGTTGGGTGGCCTTCGCCTGATTGACGGCGACTAGTCTCTCGCGCAGCGTGGCGATGCGGATTGGTTTAGGAATGTACTCGTCCATGCCGGCGCTCAAACATTTTTCGCGGTCCCCTTTCATGGCGTGCGCGGTCATTGCGATGATCGTGGTTTGTTGCTCGGACGATGCTTCTCGCTCACGAATTTTCTGGGTTGCTTCGTAGCCATCCATCACTGGCATTTGAACATCCATCAAGACGACGTCAAACGACTGCTGCTCGAGCATCGCCAGAGCCTGAGAGCCGTCGCCGACCACGGTCACATCATGGCCTTCTTTGCTTAACAGTCCAATGGCCAGACGTTGATTGATTTCGTTGTCTTCGGCCAGAAGAATTCGCAGCTTTTCCAGCGGGACCGTTTGCGCCGGCGGATGATGCTCTCGTGCCGATTCAGGCGAGTTCACGCCTAAGACACGGACGATCGCATCAAACAATTCGGATTGCTTGACCGGCTTCATCAATCGTTCATAGACGCTTAGTTTTTCAGCCAGTTCGCGTTCGCCATCGCGATCACCGCTGGTCAATATCACGATGGGTGCTTCGCTAATCGGGGCCTCGGCACGTACTTTCGAGATGAACTCATAGCCGCTCATCTGCGGCATGTTTACGTCGCTGATTACGATCCCGAACGGGACGCCTGCTGTCACAGCCGTGCGCATTTCATCGAGCGCTTCGGCACCCGATTCGGCCATTGTCGGCACCATGCCCCAGTTGCCCAGCATTTCGCCAAGAATCAATCGATTGGTTTCGTTGTCATCAACAATCAGCACTTTGGTGCCACCGACAACCACGACGCCACGCTGATGGGTGTCGTTGATGTTGTTGGGCGCGGGCTTCAATTCGACTTCGAAGGAAAATTGGCTTCCGACGCCGACTTCGCTTTCAATTCTGATTTCGCCGCCCAGCAGTTTCGCTAGTCGGGAAGAAATGGCGAGACCGAGTCCGGTGCCACCAAACTTGCGAGTCGTGGAAGTGTCGGCTTGCTCAAATTCGCGGAATATCGTCGCGAATTTATCCGGCGCGATACCAATTCCCGTGTCACGCACGATCACTTCGATCGTCGTGCCTTGTCCAGACGCCGACGGTACTCGGGTGTTGACCGTTCGAACGTCCACTAGCACTTCGCCCTGCTGAGTAAACTTGATTGCGTTGCCGACCAGATTGATCAGCACTTGTCGAAATCGTCCGATGTCTGCGACGGCGTGGCGAGGAATATCGGGTGCAACGCGAAACGCAAGCTCGATGCCTTTGGCGTGTGCCTTCAAACCGAGTGTCTTCATTGTGTCACCGAGACTCTCTCGGATCTCGAAGACGCGAGGCTCGAGATCCAATTTGCCCGCTTCGATCTTCGAGAAGTCCAAGATGTCGTTGATTACCGACAGCAAGGAATCGGCAGACTCTTGGACCATCGATAAAAAGCTGCGCTGGCTCGGATCCAATTTGGTGTCCAACACAAGATCGGTCATCCCGATAATCGCGTTCATAGGCGTGCGAATCTCGTGAGACATATTGGCCAAGAAATCGCTTTTCGCGCGGTTCGCTTTGTCGGCGATTTCTTTCGCCGCCAACATGTCCTCGTCGGCTCGTTTGCGTTTCGTGATGTCGTGACCGATCCCGACGACGCCGAGCACATCGCCGTCCGGGCCAAACAACGGAACTTTCGTGGTTAGCAGGCAGATTTCGTTTCCGGCTTCGGTGCGATGGGTTTCTTCACGATCGACAAGTGGCTTGCGGCTGCGCATCACGTTTTGGTCATCCGCCACGTAATCGCATGCCATCTCAGGTGACGAAAAATCGTAGTCCGTCCGGCCGAGAATTTGGTCGGTACTGTCGAGTGCTAGCAGGTTCAGAAGTGCTGCATTCGCGGTCACAAAACGTCCTGCGCGGTCTTTGACATAAATCAAGTCAGGGACATTGTTGATGATCGTTTTCAACAAGTCGCGTTCTTGAGCAAGCGTTTGTTCGGCTTGCTTTTGTTCAGTAACGTCTCGCGAAATTCCAAACGTCCCGATGATTCGACCGTTTTTATCCTGCAAGGGAACTTTGGTGGTGCTGGACCATCCCTCGCTGCCGTCGGTGAAAGTGACGAACTCAATTTGTGACAAAGTGGCTTTGTTGGATTCCATCACCAGTTTTTCGTCGTTGAACGTTTTCCTCGCGTATTCGCGGCTAAAGAAATCTGCGTCGGACTTCCCCACTGCCTTGCGGGGATCGTCGATCCCGAATTGAGCCGCGCAACTCTTGCTCATTCGAATGAAGCGACTGTCGGTGTCCTTGAAGTAGACTGAATCCGGAACGGTTTCCAACAGTGTCGACAACAGGAATCGTTCGAATTCGATTTGATGCTCGGCGTCTTTTTGATTGGTAATGTCCCAGAACATGATCTGGATTCCGACGACGTCACCGAGTGCGCTGTGCACGGGAGCCTTCCAGACTTCGACGTGGACTTGTTTTTCGTCCGCGATTTGGTGTCGTTCGACATCGTGATAAAGTTTTCCCGAATCGATCACCTCGCGGTCGTCGGCCATGTACTTTTTAGCAAGGTCGGCCGGGAAAAGATCAAAGTCGGACTTGCCAATCAGTTCGTCGACACAGCGGCCGATTTGCTCGCACGCGCGAGCGTTGGCGTACTGAATGCGACCTCGAAGGTCTTTGCGCAACACGCTCAGTGGCAGGCTCTCGACCAACGACAGATAGACCGCCTCGGAATCGTTCAACGCCGACTCTAAATGTCGGCGCCGGTCGATGATGCGAACCAAGCTGTGAATGATGGGGACGCCACTATCATTGGCCTCACCCGCCATCGTCTCGTGTACCCACGTATGGCTGCCATCGCTGTGCGAGATTCGATACTCGGCCACCACCGGATCGCACGCAACGTCAGTCGATTCGCTGGATAGCGACTTCGTGACTCGTTTGAACGCCGCAGCGCGGGATGACCGATCGTCGGCGTGAACCCACGGCATCGGATTTTGCAAGTCACCCCAACGAGTCGCCGGATCACATCGAAACAATCGCCTGCTGTTCGGATCGATCCAGATCAGCTTGCCGTCAGTCGATGCACACCAACGAAACTCAGACACAGCCTCCTTGAAGGCTTCGGGCATGGCGGGCGGCGACTGCTCGCTGGTGGAAGGATCCATGGAAACTCAAACAGGCAAGAATACGAACTGGCCGTTCAGCGATTTCGCATCCGCCGCGATCGCTGGCGCCAGTCAATATCATAAACGCTCGGTATCGGGTCTGCTTAGTTTAGAGATTCGCCTGGCCGCAGACGTCCCCGGGACGCGATTCGTGGACCATTGGTTAATGCCGATAGTCGGCAGCCGTCTGGCGAATTCGAACGCATCGAACGCAAACCATCACAGACGAAGTCTGAGGAAGTCCACGCGGACGGTGGTCGGCATCGGTGGCTGGATCATTTGAAACTCGATGAATTCAACCGCATCAAGGTTCAGCACTCGGCCGGCGGTCGGCTGCAACAGTTCGTCACGTGAAATGACCAAGGCTGTCGGTTCGCCGCGACGAATCGTGAAGCGTTTGCGAAAGACGTCGGAATAGTCTTCGCTTTTGGCATAGTCGATCACGTTGATCCACAAGTCGACTTCCGATTGTGGGTGATTCGAATCGAGGGTGACGTCCGCTTCGATGGTTCGAACGTCAGTCCAATCGTGTTTTAATTTCGTAAGGGTGACCGATGGATGATCATCGGCCAAGAATTCAGCTTCCAGACTATGGTTGCCCTGAGTCGCATCTTGTCGAACACGTTTTCCGTGAGTGTTGCTAAAGTACCACCGCTCTAATTCGGCTTCGGTTTCGAATGATGCTAACAGCGGAAAGTCGCGGTTCATTGCCAATACATCTCGCAATGTTGCCACAGGGCCCCACCACGCGATGGCAACCAGAAAACCGGCGATACCCCAGAGGATTCGAGGAGTTCGCCGATCTCTAGAGTTCGATTTCAAACGAGCGTGCGCTAGCGACAAGCAAAAACCGGTACCGATTCCTAAGCCATTGGCAATTGCGTCGTGAAGTGACGCCGTGCGTCCGGATAGAGTCTGTGCGAATTCGATCGCGATTCCAAACGCGAACACTGCCAAGGCGGTTGCCGCCATCCGCACGACGCGCGACGACAACCATGTGTCGGATAGCCAACGGTCGCCCAAAAAAATTGCAGCGATGGTCAGCGCCGCGAAAAGCGGTGCGTGAACCATGTTGCCGATCGCCGCCGACGTGCGTCCCTCGAGAGGAATCGGCATCAGCAAGGCGCCAACAACGACCACGCCAACCGCCGCCAAGATCCAGACCATTCGCTTGGACTCGGATGGCCGGCGGCTGTCTTTTTCGAGATCGTTGGTTGAATCCCGATGGTTTGTCGGGGCGGCCGTTGGTGGCGTCACGTCAGCGACTACTTTCGCGCCGCTGCGTGCTTCAGTGGCAACCAGGCTGCGTCTTGGTTGCTGCTATTGACGCATTGTTGGATGAAGTACATGCCTTCGACGCCATCGTAAACGTTCGGGTAAATCGTATCGACAGTTTCGAACGACTCACCGTTTGCACGCTTGGCCATGTCATCAAAGGCTGCGACGTAGACGTTGGCGAACGCTTCGAAGAAGGCTTCTGGGTGACCGGCCGGTAGGCGACAGGAAGCTGCCGAACCGGGGTGAGTGTACGGCGCATTGGGGTCGCGAGTATAAATCTGATGCGGCTTGCCGTTTTGACGGAAAATCAGTTCGTTCGGATTCTCTTGACGCCACTTCAGCGAACCCTTGGTGCCGTCGATTTCGACTTCGACGTCATTTTCACGGCCATGGCTGATCTGGGATGCTGTGCAAGTTCCCAGCGCGCCGTTTTCGTACCGGATCACGGCGGTTCCGTAATCATCAAGTTTGCGACCATCGACAAACGCCTTCAAATGGCAACTGACTTGGTCGGGCATTTCGCCGGTCATGAAACGGCCCAAGTTGTAAGCGTGCGTGGCGATGTCACCAAACGCGCCCGCAGCGCCGCTCTTGGACGGGTCCGTTCGCCATGCGGCTTGCTTCTGTTCTTCTTTTTCAAGACTCGTTCGCAGCCAGCCTTGGATGTACTGAGTACGAATCGCGTTGATTTCACCCAACTCGCCGCCCAAGATCATTTCGCGTGCTTGGCGGACTAGCGGATAGCCGGTGTAGTTGTGGGACACGGCAAAAACAACATCGCTGTTCTTGACGGTTTCAAGCAGCGATTCGCCTTGGGCCAAGTCGAAAGTCATCGGCTTGTCGCAAACGACATTGAATCCGGCTTCGACGGCAGCGCGTGCGATTTCAAAGTGCGTGTGATTCGGCGTCGCAATGCTGACAAAATCGATCCGCTGGTCGTCGGGCAATTTCGATTCGGCGTCGAACATCGCTTCGTAGCTGCCGTAGGCACGCGACGGGTCGATGTCGTAATCGGCGGCCGAGGCTTTGGATCGCTCGGGGTTGCTCGACAGGGCTCCCGCAGTCAACACTGCACGGTTGTCCAAGCACGCGGCGATGGAATGGACGCGGCCGATGAATGATCCGGCGCCGCCGCCAACCAGTGCCATGCGGAGTTTACGGTTCAGGGGTGCGTTGATTCCCATGCGATTTACTTGCTTTGGTTCAAAAGGAAACGGTTGTGTCGACGCTGCCAGCAGCAATGTTGCCAGTAACTTTGAAACGCAATCGTAAAGTGACTCGGCAAAGCGTACAATTCCCTGGCGCCACTAAAGGTGGCGTTGCCAATCGTTCCCGCGTCGTCTAATCCCCCAAAACGGAGCCCTCGTCGATGTCAGTTCCCGCATCTTTCTCGCAAGAAACTGAACCCATGGAAAACAGTGCCCCCATGGAAAATAACGCTGAATCGCTAAGTCTGCCGATCGCTGGTCGTTCCACGGGCGTGTGCTGCGCCTCTGTGACGCGATTGGCGACACCTGTGATGGCGCTGGTTGCCGTTGGCGCAATCTCGGTTGCTGCGTTTTTTGCAGGCCAATTGAGCCAGACGCAGACTCAGTATTCTGCCGATGACTTGCCGTTTTTACATGCGGATTCGGCGGTCTCGAGCGACAATTTCTCGATGGCGACCGGCGCCGTCGACCAAGAAGCCGAAGGATTGTTTGTTCTGGATCACAACTCGGGGCTGCTGCAGTGCTCGGTGATTTACCCTCGCTTGGGTCGATTCATGAGCCAGTTCACGGCGAACGTCGCCGATTCGCTAGGTACCGGCGGCAAAGGTGGCAGCTATTTGATGCTGACCGGCCGCGCCGATTTTCCTCGTAACAGTAATAATCCGGTCGGTTCGACGATCGTTTACGTGATGGACACGGCAACTGGCAACTACGCGTCGTATTACGTTCCATTCAACCGCCAAGCGATGACATCGGGCCAAGTTCAGCAGGGACTGCTGATGTTGATTGCGACGGGATCAGCCAATCCGGTCATCGATCGCGACGCGCTTCGCTAAACGCGAAAGTCGTTAACGGATTGTTGATTTAGGAATCCATCGCAATCGGATTGTTTAACCGTTAGCCGCAGGCGTACGCGACAGGAAATACGTACGCCTGCGGCTAACGGTTAAACGAATGAATCAATAAACCGCGCGACGCATACGCCCAACGGCTCACCTGCGTCTTTGGAAATCCTGCGGGATCAACAAACTGCTAACGATTTTCGCTTGCCTGAAACCAAGCTGTGCTGATTGGCATGAGCTGTTCAAATTTTTCTCGTGACCTTGACCGAAGTGACCAACGGATTGAAATCGCTTACTGACGGGCTCAACGAAGCTCAAGCCTCTGCTGTAAAAACACTGTCCGGGCCAATGTTGGTTTTGGCAGGTGCCGGTACTGGAAAGACGCGCGTCGTCACGGTTCGCATCGCCAACTTGATCCGGCACGGCACTGCGCCGGACCGGATTTTGGCGGTGACGTTTACCAATAAGGCCGCTGGCGAAATGCAGGAACGGGTTGGCGAGTTGATCGGCACGAAAAAACGCCGAAAAAAAAGCGATCCAGTGCCGCCCAAGCCAACGGTCAGTACTTTCCACGCGCACTGTGTGCGCATTTTGCGGCGCCACGCCAAGGCGCTGGGCTACCCGGCCAAGTTCACGATCTATGATCGTGGTGATCAAGAAACGCTCGCTCGCGGGATCTTGCGCGAATTGCGTTTACCGGGAACCGCGCTCAGTCCCGGTGACATGCTGAACATCATCGGCGGTTGGAAAAACCAATCGATTAAACCAGAACAAGCTTCCTACATCGCATCGACCGACAAGGAACACTTCGCCGCGTCAGGCTATCGTCGATACCAGAATGGACTGCGTGCCTGCGGTGCGATGGACTTTGACGATCTGCTGCTTAACACAGAAACGCTGTTCGACGAAAACGAAGAGATCCGTGACGAAGAAGCGTCGAAGTTTGATCATGTGTTGGTCGACGAGTATCAAGATACCAACGGGTCTCAGTACCGGATCACCAAACACTTGTCGACCAAGCACCGTAACTTGTGCGTTGTCGGTGATGATGATCAGTCAATCTACGCGTGGCGCGGCGCCGATGTGACTCACATCTTGAATTTCTCAAAAGACTGGCCTGACGCCAAGATCGTTTGCTTGGAAAACAATTACCGAAGCACGGCCGAGATTCTGACGCTTGCCAACCGTCTGATTGAGTTCAATACCACTCGGCACGACAAAACGTTGATTCCTTGTCGGCCCAAAGGCAAACGTCCGAAAATCGATCAACACAAAGACGAAATAACCGAAGCTACATCGGTGGTCGCCCGGATTCGGCATTTGATCGATAACGAACATGTGCAACCACGCGATATTGCGATCCTGTTCCGTACCAACGAACAACCGCGTTTGTTCGAAACTGAACTGCGAAAACAGGACGTACCTTATGTGATGTTGGGTGCTCAGTCGTTCTTTGACCGCAAGGAAGTGCGCGACCTGTTGTCGTATTTGAAGTGGATCGAGCAACCCAATGACGAAGTCGCACTGTTGCGGGTGATCAATACGCCGCCGCGGGGACTTGGGAACAAGACCGTACAAACGTTGATCGCCAAAGCAGTTGATCGTGGTGTGCCGGTTTGGGATGTGATGTCGGATCCGACCGCGATTGCCGAATTTCCGGCTGCCGCGCAGCGTGGAATCGAAAGTTTGGCATCGATCGCCGAAGATGTTCGGTTGCGAGCGAAAAACGAATCATTGACTGCCGCCATGGAAACGTTGCTGACGCGAACTTCGTACGCCGACGAACTGACCCGGATCTATGACAAGCCCGAAGAACGCGAATCTCGCATGGCATCGATCGGTGAACTGACCAACGCGATTGGTGCATATCAGGACGGCGAAGGCGAGCGAGACTTGACGGGGTTCTTGGGCGACGTGCTGTTGTCGGGCAAGGACATGGGCAACGAAAAAGATAAGCTGGCCAAACAGAACGCGGTCTGGTTGCTGACCTTGCATGCGGCCAAGGGACTGGAGTTTCCGGTGGTGTTCATGGTCGGGATGGAAGATGGACTGATTCCACACAGTCGCAGCGTCAAGAGCGGTAACGACGACGATATCGCCGAAGAACGGCGTTTGTGCTACGTCGGTATCACGCGGGCTCGCGAAGATTTGACGATGTCGTTAGCGCTGACCCGGCGAAAGTGGGGCAAGCCACGGCCGACCACACCGAGCCGATTCTTGTACGAGATCGTGGGTAAGGCCGAAAACCCGAATAAGTATCGAAAGAAGAAACCGGGACGCACACTCGGACGCTAAAGCGTCG
>JBAUHR010000340.1:0-4189 GCA_049680385.1 Rubripirellula sp.
GAGGAAAGTCGGTGCGGTCGCACGCGATAGAGTCAGGGCCAGTCCTAAAGGATAGGCACCTCGGGGTGCAGATGCAATTTGAATCAACGCCAAGGGGTAGGGTCAGGGTCAGGGGCAGGGGCAGGGGCAGGGGCACCAAAATCGCACGCAGATCCTAAACTGGCATTACTACGATTCCTGATCGGTCGCCGATTCCAGTTGCATTCGCAGGTAACTGCGCTGTTCGGCGTGGTTCAGTCCCAGAGTATTCCCCAGGAATGTGATCCGATCGCGGGCGGATTCGACCTGTTCCGTATCGGCTACCACTAACTCGATTTCGGCATAGTTCCCGACCGATTCGACTTCGTCGACGACAACGGCCATGTCGTTGCTGGCTGGGTTTTCAAAGCTGCGACGGACTTTGTTGACGGTTGCGACCCGTCGAAATCCGAGTGCGACCAGCAATTCTTCCATCTTTTGCCCGTCCGCATCGCCCGGATCGAGTCGCCATTCCATTTCTCGTCGTGCCTTCACGGTGCCGGGCAGCTTGGTGCCTTTGTAGGTGATCATGGGGACACCGTCGACGCGCCGAATCCGCAGTGCCTCGCGAGTTTCGCCAAAGTCGCGGCTGGGGTGGTTGTAGTACGTGTCGCTGTGCTGTTGTAGCGATAGCTCTTGCCATCCCGATTCCGTCAATCGAGTGATCAATCCAAGGGCGTCGTCGACGCGATACTTTTGTTCAACTTCAAACATGATAGGACCAACGGGTTCGAGCTCTAAGGTTTCGGCGTTTCGATCATCTGCATCAGCGCAGGGTTGCCTTCGGATGTCACCCACGCCGCGCCGTTGCGGTCGACCGCTATCGCTTCGATTTGTCTCAGTTTTGGCAGGTCCATGGCAATCGGCAAAGCGGTCAACTGTTCCGTTAGCGCCGCGTCGATGTGGCTAAAGCGAAAGGCTTGGAAGTAATTGATGACCCACAACTCGCCCGTTTCGGGATCGAAATCGGCTGCGGTGACCATCGGGATTGCTAGGGTGCAGATCCGAGTCGCGGTCACGTCGAGGGTTTGTGATTTCGCTTGTTCGTCGCGTGGCGGCAGTGGGATGGTGTACACGCCGGACACTGGCAACACGCTCTTGGTCACGAACACAATCAGGCGGCGGCGTACGTCGACCGCGACGGCTTCGCAGTCACGGGGGCCATCGGGATACGTGACTCGTAGAGTCTGCAAGTTGACCTCTTTGGTCGGCAAACTCGGATCGGGTTCGTCGAATAAGTAGATCGGGATGGAAGCGCGGTTCCCATTATTGTCGCCGCAGTCGGCGATCAGCATGCGGGGACGGTCGCCGTCAACGAATGATGCGATGTCTTCCCAGTCCGTTGCCTGCTTGATCGCGGCAAAGGGATGACGGGCGAGGCGTTTTCCTGCTGAATCGAAAGCAAACAATTCTGGGCGTCCACCGGAATCGTTGTGAGTCCAGACCGTTTTGGCACGTCGGTTTGAAAACGCCAACCCGCTGCTCTCGGTCAACTGAGGCTCGTTCAACCGAATCGGTTCAATCGCGGCGGATGGCGAGATCAAAAAAGGCATTAAGATGAGGATGGCAACCGTCAATGCAGCTATCATCCCATTTTTGCTAATCACCATTCCACTTAACCTGAATGATTGGGTGTCGCCATGACGAAACTGTCAGAGACGCTCTACTTCACTCTTCGATTGCAACGATACCGTGTCTGAAACGAATCCGCACCCGCCAAGCGAATCCAAGCCCGTGCGACCGAGTCAGGGTAAGTCGAACCTTGGCATTTGGTTCCTGTTGCTGGCATCGTTGTGCTTGGCAATCTTTTTCATTCGCGCCAATCGGGATTCCAACCGTGGTAGCAGTGCGGCGGTTGGAAAGCCGTCGCCGCAGATCGACTTGGTCGCGCTTGATTCGGGTAAGGCGATCGACATGGACGAAGCCGCGCCGGACGGAAGCGTTCGATTACTGCATTTCTGGGGGACCTGGTGTGGGCCATGCCGGATGGAGTATCCGCATCTAGCGGAAACGGCGGTCGCGTTATCGGCGGACCCCAATTTTCGTTTCCTGCCCGTTTCGTGTGAATCAGGCGCCGGAGAAACGATGGGCGGTTTGGCCGAAAAAACAAACCAGTACTTTGCTCGCGAAAGTATCACCAGTCCCAAGTTGGCTGATCCACGCGGGATCACGCGACAAAGTGCTGCCGAACGGTTAGAGCAACCGTCGTTATACTATCCGACCTCGATGCTAATCGGGCCCGACGGTACGATCGTCGGCGTATGGGAAGGCTACACTCCCGAAGCCGTCGACCAGATCGCTGAAGCATCAAAGAAGCTGTTGTCGGAAATCTAAATCAGCAAACCGTTTACGCCACGTCGCGATGGAATCGCTACGCCAGAATTTCGCTGACCACTCGGCTTTCTTCCACGCCTGTCAAGCGTTGGTCCAGGCCACGGAACGAGTACGTGAATCGTTCGTGGTCGATTCCCATTTGGTTCAAGATCGTCGCATTCAAGTCGCGAATGTGGACTGGGTTTTCAGTGATGTTGTAGCTGAACTCGTCCGTTTCGCCGTGCACGACGCCGCCTTTGACACCGCCGCCTGCCATCCAAACCGTGAAGCACTTGGGGTGGTGGTCGCGGCCGTAGTTGGTCTTGGACAGTCCGCCCTGGCAATAGATGGTACGGCCAAATTCGCCGCCCCAGACGACCAACGTGTCGTCCAGCATGCCTCGTTGTCGAAGGTCCGTCAGCAAACCGGCCGATGGTTGATCGACATCGCGGCACTGGTTCGGCAAGTCCTTGGGCAGTTGGCCGTGCTGGTCCCAACCACGGTGGAAAATCTGTGTGAAACGAACACCTCGTTCGGCCATCCGGCGCGACATCAGGCAACAGTTTGCGAAGGTGCCGGGCTTGGTCACGTCGGGCCCGTACAGATCCAGGACATGTTGAGGTTCGTCACTGATGTCGGCCAATTCGGGCACGCTAGTCTGCATTCGGAACGCCATCTCGTACTGAGCGATGCGGGCGTTGGTTTCGGGATCGCCTAGTTGAGCGGCCGTGTTCGCGTTGAGTCGTGCCAGTGAATCGAGCATCCGCCGGCGGATGCTGGGGTCGACGCCGTCGGGATTCGACAAGTAAAGCACCTTGTCACCACTGCTGCGCAAGGCGACGCCCTGGTACTTGCTAGGTAAAAATCCGCTGCCCCAAAGTCGGTTGTAGAGTGCCTGAGCTTGTTGTCGCCCGGTCCACGAAGCGGTCATCACCATGAACGCCGGCAGATTCTCGTTCTCGGTACCTAGGCCGTAACTTAGCCATGAACCCAGACTGGATTTTCCGGGCAGTTGGTCTCCGGTGCAGATGTAAGTAATCGCTGGGTCGTGATTGATCGCTTCGGTGTACATCGACTTGATCAACGCGATGTCGTCGACCTTGCCGGCCATGTGCGGAATCAATTCGCTGGCCATCGTTTGGTTGCGGCCGTGCGGCGAGAACTTATAAATGCTTGGCGCGATCGGGAACCTTGCTTGGCCACTTGTCATGGTTGTTAGACGTTGACCTTGGCGGATCGATTCGGGCAGGTCTTTGTCGTACCAGTCTGCCATGGCCGGTTTGTGGTCCCACATGTCCATTTGGCTTGGGGCACCCGACATGAACAAGTAAATCGCTCGTTGTGCCTTGGGCGCATGATGCGGCAATGACGGCAGCCCACCAACACGTGTGGCCGACTGCAACGACGATGGGCTAGGCGCTGCCGACGCGTTTGGCATTCCCAGCGATGCTAGCGCTGCCGTTCCCAGCCCAGCCGATGACTGCGAAAAAAACGCACGGCGAGTGAGACGGTTCAGTATTTCTTGATTATCCATAACAGGTTCCAGCGGTGTGTTTTATGCGTCGTTGGTTTCTCGACCCGGGGACTGGCGACTACTTCGAAACGGTTTCGTCCAGGTTCAACAGTGTGCTGGCCAAAATCGTCCAAGCAGCCGCCTTGGCATCGGACTGGCCAACCAACTTGGTCGACAAGTCCGGATTTTGGTCGTAGTACGCCGTGGTGTCCGCCAGTAAAGTCCGCATTTCGTTGACTTCGCCCTCGGTTGGCAATCTGGCCGTCACGGTTTCAAAGGTCCAGCGGATCCGCTGGTCGTCGGTATCGGTTTCAGAGCTGTCGATTTTGGGCTCGGCAAGCGCAC
>JBAUHR010000341.1:0-4820 GCA_049680385.1 Rubripirellula sp.
GTCGACGAAAAAACGATTCACGATGTTCGTCACACCTACAAAACGATCACGACCGCGGATGAACGTTCGTCATTGATTAGCGAACTCAAAAAGCAACCACAGATCTGTTTCGATACGGAAACCACCGGCCTAGATCCACGCACGGCAACGCCGCTTGGCTTGGCGTTTAGCTTCAAGGCTCACGAAGCCTACTACGTCGTCTGCCCCGACGATATCGAGAAGGCTCGCGAGGTGATCGAAGAGTTTCGGTCAGTCTTCGAAGACGAAACCATCGGCAAGATCGGCCATAACCTAAAGTACGATCTGACGTTGTTGAAATGGAACGGCTTTGAAGTCCGCGGCCAGCTCTTTGACACAATGCTCGCGCACTCGATGAAAGAACCCGAGATGCGTCACGGGCTAGATTATCTGGCCAAACTGTACTTGGGGTACAAGCCGATCGCGACCAAAGATCTGATCGGCGAAAAAGGCCCGGACCAGAAGAACATGCGCGACGTGCCGATCGAAAAGCTATCGGAATACGCATGCGAAGACGCCGACGTGACGTGGCAAGTCGCCGAGGCCCTGCGTCCGGACATCGAGGCGCGCGGCGTCAGCCAAGTCTGTTACGAAGTCGAGTGTCCCTTGATTCCCGTTCTGGTCGACATGGAACGGGAAGGCATTCGGTTGGACACCGAGGCGCTGGCGGTCTTTTCCAAGAAGCTTGACGCCGAAATTGCCGATTTGCAGGCGCAGATTTTTTCCGCTGCGGGTCACGAGTTCAATATCGATTCGCCCAAACAGCTTGGCATCGTGCTGTACGAAGAACTCGAAGTCGAAGCGAATCCCAAGAAGACCGCGACCGGACAATACTCGACTCGCGAAGCCGAACTTGAACGGCTTTCCGGTCGTCACGAAATCATCCGGGACGTGTTGGAGTACCGGACCGCTCGAAAACTGCGCTCCACCTATGTCGATCAACTGCCGGCCGCCGTCAACGAGCGGACCGGGCATCTGCACACGCATTACAGCCAGTCGTGGACCGCGACGGGACGAATCCAGTCGAATGATCCGAACCTGCAGACCATCCCCGTTCGCAAAGAGCGTGGCCGCGATATTCGCGCCGCCTTCGTTCCTCGCGACGACCAACACGTGATCTTAAGTGCTGACTATTCGCAGATCGAACTCCGCGTTATGGCCGAACTCAGCGGCGATGCGGGCATGTTAGAAGCGTTCCAGTCGGGCGAAGACATTCACACCGTCACCGCATCCAAGGTCTACAAGGTTGACATCGCCGACGTGACTCGCGAGATGCGTGATAAGGCAAAGACGGTCAACTTTGGAATCATCTACGGCATTTCGGCATTCGGCTTGCAACAACGGCTGAACATTCCGCGCGGCGAAGCGAGTGAGTTGATCAAGAATTACTTTGAAAAGTACCCCGGCATTCAAACCTACATCGACGATACGATTGCGTTTGCCAAAGAACACGGCTACGTCGCCACGCAAACCGGACGCCGGCGATACTTGCGCGACATCAATTCCAAGAGCCGTACCGTTGTCGCGACTGCCGAACGATTGGCGATGAACAGCCCGATCCAAGGCACCGCGGCCGACATGTTGAAACTGGCCATGATCCGAGTCCATCGCGCGCTGCGTGAAGGTGGCTTCCAAACCAAAATGGTGCTAACCGTTCATGACGAAATCGTTTTCGACATGCTGGCCAGCGAACAAGAAACCGTGATGCCGGTCATCGAAGAAGCCATGAAATCAACGCTGCCGATGAAGGTGCCAATCGTCGTCGAAATGGGCACCGGAAAAAACTGGCTCGAAGCGCACTGATCACAAACCGTAGGACAGGCAGCCTGCCTGTCTATACTGGCGTATCAGCCAGACGGCAGTACCTACGGGCTGACAGCCTGTGTTACAAAGGAGTAAGCCCCGAGTCCGCTGGAATCTTGGCCCGCTGGAACCTTGGCCCGTTTGAACCTTGGCCCGCTGGGATCTTGGCCCATTGGAACCTTTGGCCGTTGACCGTCGCCAGCTTCAGACCTTTTAGCGCAGGGATTACCACCACGTGCCGCCGAGCGATTGGAATTGGTTGCCGACTCCGCGATCCGAAATTTTGTCGGTCATTCGGACGTCGCTCGAACAGAATTTCGTCTACTCAGACGACATCGCAGACCTATTGTCGGCTGCGTTCTACGAACCGTGCAATCTGTTGCTGTGGGGGCCCGGCGGGCACGGCAAGAGCGAGATGGTGGTGACGGCGCTGAAAGCACTGGGACTTTCGGACGACGAGATCTTCATTCAGTCGTTCGGCGAAGGGATGAGCGAAGACCGTTTGTGGGGCGGCCCCGACATGGCGTCGCTCGACACCTGTTTGCGATACGACACTTCGCGATCATTTCTGGCACCTCAGTACAAGGCCGTCATCTTTGAAGAAATCTTCGATGCGCCGGCTCAATCGTTGCTGCCGCTAAAAGACGTTTTGACTCGCCGCATTTTCGTCAACGGCGCCGAGCGGGTTGCGATGAAGGCGAAAGTCGTGATCGCGTGTACGAACAAAGATCCACGTGAATTCAGCGACGGCAACGATGCGATCTTGGCGTTGATGGAACGTTTCCTGCTGCAGAAAGAGGTTCGCTGGCCCGAGTACGAGGCAAAAAACTATGCCGAGTTATTTGCGAAAGTCCGGCCGACCGCAACCGAGGGCGGTAGTGAACTGCACCAGCGATTGGCGGCAGTGATCGCAGGTCTGAACGAAACCAAGACGTTCATCATGTCACCTCGGATGGCCATCCAAGCACTGGAAGTCGTCGCCAGCAGCGCTCGCATTCGTGGCGATGACCGAGTCACCGCGCCCGCGTTTCACAACATCCGTTTCGTGCAAGGCATGCAGTCCTACACGGCCGACCTAGATCGCAAGATCGACCGTCATTTGCCCGACGAGCCGAACTTTCGCATCCAATTAGGTGATGGCGACTTTGCAACCACAGGCGATGGTCCGCTGCGCAAACCGCGACGTGAAATTCCCAAGCTGATCGCGTCCACGCTGCAGCCCAGTTTCATTCACTGTGACGAAATCGTGCGTGTGCTGACTCTGGCCATGGTCCAACCCTGCAACGTGTTGCTGTGGGGACCGGGCGGCCACGGTAAGAGCGAAATGGTGATGGCGACGCTGCGTGCGTTGGGCTACCTGGACGACGAGATATTCTTGCAATCGTTCGGGGAAGGGATGAGCGAGGATCGCCTTTGGGGTGGTCCCAATATCGCAAAACTGGACGTCTGCCTTGAATACGATACCGACCGATCGTTCTTGCCTTATGAAGTCGCCGTCTTGGAAGAAATCCTTGATGCGTCGTCACAAGCTTTGCTGCCGCTCAAAGACGTACTGACACGCAAGATGTTCATGAACGGCAACAACCCGGTGCCGCTGAAATCGAAAGTCATCATTGCCTGCACCAACAAGGATCCTCGCCAATACGCCAAGGACAGCGATGCAGTGAAGGCGCTGTTAGAACGGTTCCCGCTGCAATTAGAAGTGCGTTGGCCATCTTACGAACAGGCGGACTACGAAGCGCTTTTCCACAAGTCCAATCCGACCGCCAGCGCCGACAAACGCAAACTCCATCGCATCTACGCACATGTGATCGCCAATCTGAACGAAGACCGCGAGTCCGGGTTCCATGTGTCACCACGGATCGCACTCGGGGGCTTGCGTTTGGCCGGCAACAGCGTCGGACGTCATGGCCGCAAAAAAATGATCGTCGAGGACATTCTGACCATTCGCAATGTCCAGGGCATGGAATCGTACAAGCGTGACGTCGAAGGCCTGATTCGATCGGCGTTATTAGAAGGCGGCGTCGAAGTCCTGTTGAGCGACATTGACGAACGGGCCGAGCGTCTGCGCGGCCGCATGGACGACGTCGACAAAATTTTCGCCACCGGTCGCGATCTCGACAAGACACGGCGCGGCGAAGTGAACGACGAGGCGATTGCGGCGATGTTGGAATTGATGTCTAGCATCGACCGAATCAAACACGAACTTAACCTGTTAGAAGTTTCGGACCCGCGACTGTTGGCGTGGCACAAAGCAACGTCCGCACGAGTCAGCGAAATTGCGGCTGAAATCGAGGCAGGAACCTAACCTTGTCGCAGACAAAAGCCGAACGCATCTACCGCGACTTCATTCGCTTTCACACTCACGTGACTCACCCCGAGATCAGCGAGCGGCGTCAACAGATCAACACTCACGAGGTCGTTCGCAAACTCGATGCGATCGGAATGCACCACTTGCCATTGCCGATCATCTGGGACGGCGTCCACTTGATCGACGACGGAAAAGTCGCCAGCAAAACCGAGATCGCACGCCGCACGCGTCTGACGTACCGGATGCGAATGTGGCCGATCGTTCGTTGGCTGGACGACTACTTGGATTGGTCCGTTCGCGACGCCAACATCTATTACCAATTGGCAAACTTGCTGCGTGATGTTCACTTTGACCGCATCAAAGGACGCACCGACATCGACCGCGCGATCGCCAATGTGGCTGTGATCGCGACTGCCAAACGTTCGCTGGCGGTTGGCATTCCAGCGGAAAGAATCACCGAACAAATCAATTGGGCTCTTGAAGAAGTAGGTGGTCTGGAAGCCGACGAAGTCGAACTGTTGGAATGCTTGCCAGACGAGCGAATGCTAAAACCGACCGAGAAAATCGATCCCGAACAGATGGCCAAAGACCGCGGCGTCACGTCCATCCAATTAGTCGAAACGATCGACACGCGAGGAAGGATTGCGTCGCTGTTTACGGATTGTTTTGGTGGCATGCGTAAGGAGAC
>JBAUHR010000342.1:0-4089 GCA_049680385.1 Rubripirellula sp.
GGACAAACGTGGGCGTGACCGACGCGGACGTCGATGCCAAGCCGGCGCCCGACAGCGTTGACGACGTAATCGAATCAGTATCCGAAACCAAGGCGATGGTTGCAGTACCGTCATCGATGAACGTCAATCCCGATGGCAATCGATCACGAACCTGCATGCCAGAAACGCTGCCTTCGGGCAACTGCACCGCAATACGGTAACGCACGATTTCACCAATCGTCACCCGCTCAAACCCGCTCTCGAATCCTGTATGGGCTTCACTGGTCGCGACGATTGTTTTCGCAGCACTGACATTGTCAAACGTGACTGAGGCGTCGTCGGTCAAATCGACTTCGGTGTGATCAGCCCCGCCTTCACGGCCAGCGTAGTTGAACAGCGTCGCCGTGTTGACGAGCGTTTCGTTCGGCGACACCGCCGTATCGGCCACCGCGTCATAGAAAACAATCACAACATTGCGACCACTCGACGCGTTGTATCCGTCAATCGAACCGCCGTTGGAACCGTCCGGATCCGCTGGCGTCGCACCGGGATCGCTTAGCTCGATTCCGCCGCCAAACAAACCCGGATCACCACCATCAACGTCGTTGTACCCAATCGATGCACCGGTTCCATCAACAACTTGCAGACTGCCACCCACGTACGTCATTCCGCTAGGCAGTAGATCGTTTAGCTGGACATCAAACGCACCAGTCTGGCTGTTCCCCGTGTTTTCAATCACGATGGCGTAGCGAACGATGTCGCCCGCATCAATGCCGCTGGTGATGTCAGCGTTTATTCCCTGGATCGCCAAGTCATCGGAACCGATCGTGCCACCGCTAAACGGCGCCCCACCGGCACCGGCGGATGCAAACGAAATCCCCGCCGGACCGACCACGTCACTGAATGAAACACCAGACTTGTTCGTGCTGACAACCCCCTTCTGAATACTGAGCGACGGCTGCGTGACCTCGATTTGGATGATTCGGTCAATGATCGTTGGTGTTTGCTGAGTCGTGCCTTCCTCGACTCGCACGATGTTGGTCAGGAACAACCCATCAGCGGTCGGTTCGTCTTGCGCTGTGACGCTTAAATACAACTCGATCGTGTTTGCCGAACTGTTCGTATCATCGTAGTCGCCCAATAGGATCTCGACGCCGTTGCTGCTGTTAACCGTCACGGTTGGAACGATGTTCGAGTTTGGGGAATCCGAGTTGTAGAACGTGTCGCCCGCACCAAATTCGATCTGGCCAGAAACTGGAACAATCGAGTCAAACGAGTTGCCGATGTTGAAAGACCAAGAGTCACCACCCACACCGTCGGCGTTGTGGTCGTCGGCGCTAAAGATCGGCAGTGGCAGGAAATCGGTAAGAACTAAGTCTTCGAAGTCACTGGTCGGCACTTCGTAACGAATTCGGTACGTCACCAAGTCGCCTGCAACCAAGACCGGTAACCCGTTGGTGCCCATGGGCAAAACGGTGTTTCCGTTGATCGCGTAAACTTCTTTGGTCAACGTTCCGCTTAAGATTGCAATGCTTGCCGAACTGTCGTCACTTTCGCTGCCGATCACATTGGTGATGTCGCCCGTCAATCCGTTATGTTCTTCGTTCTCGCGAACCGTGCCCGAGATTTGCAGCGTGCTGTTGGTGATGACGTCGCCTTGGTCAACACTGCGGTCACCGGATATGAACGAATCGCTGTAATCCTCTTGAATCACCGTTCGAAAGCGAATCGTACCAGTGGCCGGACCGCGATTGATACTGTCGTCGCCATCGAAGGTTAACCCGCCCTGCAGCACTCCGTCGGTTTCACCGCTATCGATCAGCACCTTCGAAATGTCAAACGTCAACGATGTCGACCCATCGCTGCCGTCCGGCGTCACACCGTCTTCGGTCCCATCGTCGGACGCGTCGATTTGCGTTTGGTCAACGACCAAGGTAGTTGTACCGTCAACGTTGGCGACTTCATGAACGGTGAAGGTCCCCGAAACGTTGCCGTTTGAATCGGTGACGTCAAAGGTCGCGCCGTACGAGAAATCGAACCGTTGACCATCTTGAAAGGTGTCGTTGATGACCAAATCGCCAAACGTGTAGTAGTCTGAGATTTGGAAAGTCAGAGTGTATTCGAGCGTGTCACCTGGGGTGGCACCAGTGGTTCCGGTGTCGGTAATCACCGCGACTGTTTTTTGAATCGCAATCGATTTGTCATCCAGAATGTGCTCGAAACCGGCTGGGTCGGCAACCGCGTTCCTGGTTGCGCCCGCGTCTCGAGTGTCGGTCGGGTTCCAATCACCGACTGCTCTGGCGTCGTTGAAGGACCGCGAATCGGGATTGGACTCTGTGTCGTCTTCGCCTGCGATCGGAATGACACGATTCGAGTCAGCGTCGAATTCGGCGACGTAGAAACTGAACAGCACCTGCACGTCAGATTCCGACGACGTGCCCGTGACCGGGCTTGTCAACTGGACCACCAGTTCTTGATTGGATCCTGGACCTGTGATCGATAGCAGATTGTCGGTGTAAGAGGCTGCAATGCCGCCGACCGTGACGCTGTCAATCGACGTGACCACGATGTTATCGGGCAACGAATCAATGACGTCCAAGTTCTGGATCGATTGGCCGGATGCGATGTCCACGTCGATTTGATACTGACGCGTGAAATTCGGTCCCGTCGCCGTCTCGGACTCTGGGCCCAGATAGGTCTTGGTTAGCGTCATCAACGAAGGTGTCACGGCCATCTGTTGCGACCAGCTTTGCGACGTAACCCCCGCGTCTGTGACGTTGTTCACAGAGTCGCTCAGCAACGATGGATCGGTCGCAGGGTTGTCGAGCGCATCTTCGCCATAGCGAAAACCGCTTCGAGCCTGGATGACCAGATCGGTACCGAGGTCAGCCATGTTGCTGACCGATGCCGAAACCTGGACAGCGATCTCGGGCTGGCCCGGCGTGACCGAACCAAATGGCAACTCGATCACCACCAACTTGTCGCCTGCGACGCCGGTGACCTCGATTGGTTGACCGCTGTTGTCGACGGCGTAGGGGTGATCCACAACGCCGGTTCCACCGCCGTCGTCTGGAAAGGTCAGTTCTACGACGTTAAGTGATTGGCCCAAATAAGTCGCGTTGTTGAAATCGATCCCGTCCGCAGTATCAGTACCCGCCGCACCGTCGGCTCCATTGACCGGAAAAATCAGGTCGATGAATGGCCCGAATCCCGTATCGGCCCCCGTATTGTCAAACACCACGGTGAACGTAAAGTCATTGCCGATCTTTACATCTTGGTCCGCAGAAATCGACACTTCGGGGCCGGCCGCCAAGACGCCCGCGTAGGACGTCTGAAGCTGGGCCGAAAAGGGAATCGTGACATTGATCGTTCCCGTTTCGTATTCCAGTGTCCAGTCGCCGCCCAAGTTCGCGTTGCCAGTGTCGTTAGAACTTGCGGTAACGTCGGCTGACATCAATGCCGCCAACGAATCAACGAACAACTGACCATCGTCCGACTGCGCAACGTCACAGCCGTAGATCAACAAATCGCCACCCTCGCTAAGGGACGCGCCCCACATGGCGACATCGCCAGCGTGTGAAGCGAGGTTGTCGTTAGTCAACCAAGAACTGCCGATCCGAACCGATGCGTCTTCCCCGTGCGAAACCAAATGGATCGCATCGAGTCCCTGCCGAAGTTTCAGCAACTCCGTGATCTGCTGGACGCCATCCTGGTCGCTGTCCAAGAAGACGATTTCCATACTGCTTGCACGGTCCTGATTCTGCATCAGGTCGTCAACCAGTTCTTGGTAGTTGTCAACGCTGGTGTCAACGATCAATAGTTCGCTGCGAGTGACGTTGGCCACCGCACCGGAACTCGTCTGATCGGAATCGGCCGCGGCAGCATCTTCCGCGTAGGCATGAACAGATACATCGAATGAGTTGGCGCCGGCACTGGCGTCGACTTCTTCGCAATTAACAGAGGCGTCCATCGCAGCATCAAAGAGGACACGGTCCTCGAGCTTACGAAGGATCAGAGACGATGTGCGTTTGCGCAGGCGTCGTGAAAACGTCATGTAAATTTCTCGGAGCTTCGTGCTTCGGTCGGGTTCCACCCAACAAAGGCTGACAG
>JBAUHR010000343.1:0-2985 GCA_049680385.1 Rubripirellula sp.
CTTCCGCCGCATCGCCGCAGTGGTGGAATGATGCGGCGCGGCTGTTAGACGAAAGCCTGCTGGATGATCCCGGAGCGGATATCGCCGATTCCTCGGCCGCCGATGCGAGACTCTTCGAGGACGACGACCCACTGGGCGAATTGAAAGCCGCTGGCGTGATCCAGTCGCCAAGTCACCCCGAGATGCTGGGGCAGCTTGGACGTTACGCGATCGAACGCGAAATCGGTTCGGGCGGCATGGGCGTGGTGCTAAAAGGATTCGATGCCGAACTGAACCGCACGGTCGCCATTAAAGTCCTGGCGCCGCACTTGGCGAGAAGTTCTGCGGCACGCCAACGTTTCATTCGTGAAGGCCGTGCCGCAGCCGCCGTGATTCATGAAAACATCGTGGCGATTCACGAAGTCGACACGACCGGACGATTACCCAATTTAGTCATGCACTTCGTCGACGGTGTTTCGTTGCAGCGACACGTCGACACCATTGGACCATTGCCCGTATGCGACGCGCTGCGGATCGCGTCGCAAACTGCGGCGGGCTTGGCGGCAGCTCATCGCCAAGGCATCGTCCATCGCGACGTCAAACCAGCCAACATTCTGATTGGCGGTGGCGGCCAGCGCGTTTGGATCACGGATTTTGGCTTGGCTCGCGCAGTGGATGACGCAAGTCTGACACGAACGGGGTTTATCGCTGGCACGCCGCACTACATGTCGCCCGAGCAGGCGGTCGGTGGCACGGTTGGACCGGTTAGTGACTTGTTCAGTCTGGGTGCGGTCATCTATTTCATGTTGGCCGCGCGTCCACCATGGCGTGCCGAACGTTCCCTGGCGGTGCTGCACCGAATCGTGCAACAACCGCATCGCCCGCTGTGGCAAGTCAACGCCGATGTGCCGCGCGAAGTCAGCGATTTGGTGGACCGACTGTTGTCCAAAACACCCGAAGGACGCGGCGAATCCGCCGACAAAGTCCAAGTCGAATTGGAGCAAGTGCTAAGCCAAATGCAAAACCCCGATCACCCCCATTCGCTCGCCTTAGGTCAAACCGCACCGCCCGCGCGGCGTAGTTTCTTTTCGCGACCGTTATTCGTCGTTCCAGCAACGGCACTGGCAACGACAGCCATCATCTTTTCGATCCTGGGATTGCCCGGATGGCGTTGGGGCGGAAGCGTTGTTCCGGAGCCGGGAGTCGCAATGGAACTGCAACCAAGTGACGATGCTTACGGAGCAGCCGCGAACGCGTACGAATCGATCCAACCCGCGCCCGTGGTCCGGGACTACGGAAGTGTGCAAGAAAGTACTCCTCAACCACCGAGCTTTGAGGCGCAGCCAACACCGCAAGGCCAGCCAATGTTCGAAGCTCCATCAAATGATCTTCGCAATCGTAGCAATTTTACTCAATTGCAAATTACGACGGCACCGTTAGTAGCCACTGCCACTCCTGCTTTGTCTACGACATCGGACCATCTATTCGCCGAGATCGCGATGCTGGAACACCTACTCCGCGAAGCTGAAGCATCGAACAAGTCCTCGCTAGACCAATCACTCAACGCCCCTTCGTCAACCTGGATGACACAATGAACAACTCAACACGAATGCTCGCAAGTTTGGCTTTTGCACTCGCGACTTGCGTGCCGTATGCCGGAAACGCTTTCGCACAACATGCAGAACCCAAAGTCGATACGCCTCAGATCGATCGTAGTTCGTCAACCGATCCAGTAGCAACCAAGAAAGCCACCAAAGACAGACCAACGGAGTTACCGGAAACGGATGATTCCTTTCCGCCAGTGCCCGAGGCCCTCGAGCCAAATGATTTCGATCGACCGGCTGTATCACCTTCCTCGCCAAAGACAAATATCATGGACCAAGAATTCGGTGCCGTCCTCACGCCGGACGAGCCATCAAAATCTGACACGAGCCTTGAAGAGATGTCGAAAATACTGGAAGGCCAATCGCCGCCGCCGAGTGGCTGGCCGACACAACGCGTTGTCATACGACAGTTACGGCAAATCCCTGTTACCGATCCCGATGGCAACCAACAATTCACATCCGTCTACGAAACCCTCTCCGTCGATCCCAATAAGAAAGACCTGTCGTCAAAAGACCGGCACGCATTGTTTGTGCAATTGATTGAAAAGCAGATTCAATCGACACACGAAAAACTGTTGAAGACTGACGATCGCGGCCAAAGAGCAGCCGTGCTCGACACGCTCAAGCAAGCCTACGCCGATCGATTTCGCGTCGACACCGCCTACCAAAACCTGAAGGTGACCGAGATCGAAAGCCGCGCCAAAAAGCTGCGTGAGGAATTAACGGAACGCGCCGAGTCGGAGAAAAACTGGGTCAACGCCATGACCACGTTGGCCGAGATGCGAGCCAATGGAATTGACCCGATGGTTTCCATGGGAAATTCGCAGCCGCCTTTGACGGCCTCGTCGTATCCAGTCCCAAACCGATTCGAGCAAAGTCGAACCACCGATTCACAGCCGTTCCCGACATTCGGAGACAGTTCATTAGCTGAAGAACCGTTCGATACTCGCCTTCCAAACGACGGTCGCGGCTTTCCCTCCCCCACTCCCGATCCACGAAACCAAACTCAGCCTAATAGCCGGTTTTCAGAGCCCCGTTCGTCCGACAACGCAGCTACCCGTCTGCGTCGCGTCGAAGAGAGCGATTTGGCATCGCCCGTCGATCGTCGCCCATTGGAATCGCGATAGCCCCGTTGCCGCGACGCTCCGCGGCGGGGCGCATCCCTAAACCTCCATCAGCGTCACGCCGCAGAGCGTCGTGACAACGGCCTTTGACAACCACCAAAAACTCGCGCATCGTGATTTGAGAAGTCTGTGCTAGACTGGGCGGCCCACGCAGGGTTCATCCAACTTGCCAGACTCCTCGATCCACGCTGAGCCGATTCGCTGAAGACTTTAGAAAGACGACTGGGACTTGGCGCCGTCGTGGCCATCAGCATCAGTGCGATGCTGGGCAGCGGCAT
>JBAUHR010000344.1:0-12523 GCA_049680385.1 Rubripirellula sp.
ACTTACTCCCGTTCATTATCGGCGCAGAAATGCTCGACTGGTAAGCTGTTACGCACTTTTTAAATGGTGGCTGCTTCTAAGCCAACATCCCAGCTGTCACTGCACTTCAACTTCCTTAGTGACTAAGTGGTCCTTCGGGACCTTAGCAGGCGATCTGGGTTGTTTCCCTCTCGTCCCTGGAGCTTATCCCCCAGGGACTGACTGCCGAGGTACGGTTACCGGTATTCGGAGTTTGGTTCGGTGGGGTACCCCGGGAAGGGCCCCCATCCGATTCAGTCTCTCTACCCCCAGTAACTAATTTACTCGACGCTATCCCTCAAGATATTTCGGAGAGAACGAGCTATCTCCTGGTTTGATTACACTTTCAGTCCTCCCCACAAGTCATCCCCTCAGTTTTCAACCTAAGTGGGTTCGGTCCTCCACGCAGTTTAACCCGCGCTTCAACCTGCTCATGGGTAGATCACACAGGTTTCGCGTCTGCAGCATACGACCAACGCCCTATTCAGACTCGGTTTCCCTTGGGCTACGTTCCGTAAGAACTTAACCAAGCCGCATACCACAACTCGCCGGATCATTATGCAAAAGGCACGCCGTCACCCATTTTCTAGCAAGCTAGACCATAGGGCTCCGACCGCTTGTAGGCACATGGTTTCAGGTTCACATTCCTCCCCTAGCAGGGGTTCTTCTCACCGTTCACTCACGCTACTGGTTCGCTATCGGTCGTTGAAGAGTATTTAGCCTTACGGGATGGTCCCCGTCGATTCAATCCAGGTTTCACGTGACTGGACCTACTCAGGTGCTCCTACCGTGTGTGTTTATTTTCGTGTACGGGACTGTCACCCTCTGTGGTTCTCCTTTCCAAGAGATTCCACTAACAACACACAATCAGATATTGGAGTCCTACAACCCCGGGAGGGAAACCCTCTCGGTTTGGGCTATTCCGCTTTCGCTCGCCGCTACTGACGGAATCGATTTTTCTTTCTCTTCCTCTGGTTACTTAGATGTTTCAGTTCACCAGGTTGTTACTAACATACCTATGAATTCAGTATGCAGCAGTCGGGCACCTCGGGATCATTACTTGTTTGTCAGCTCCCCCAAGATTTTCGCAGACTTCCACGCCCTTCATTCTTTCAACGCCAAGACATCCCCCATGTGCCCTTAATAGATTGGCCACCGAAATCCCGAACTCACCTTTGCTGATGTACCACCCGGCCGAAACCGAATCGCAAGCCAACGCGATGAACTTGGATCTCGTTAGTTATCTACTTTAACGATATCACATGTGCTTGATGCATCTCTTAGAAACAAGCCCGTGAAGACTCGTTAATGATGCCGCATCAAGCTCGCACAGATTCTATTGAATTCTATGGCCAGCAATCTCTTGCCAGCCGCGCTTCTTAAAGAACTATTTGCTAGACTTCGTTTCCCAAGCCGAACGGTTACCCGAATCGAACTCGATCCACTTAGCTTCGCAGTTGCTTCTTATTTAGATGCCAACTACCAAACAACCAAATTGTCAAAAATCAGTTTTCTGCGTCCGGCTTTTGGCCGGGGGAGCAGAAGTCGCTGCTCGAAAGCAGCCGGCTAACATCGTCGTCAGGAAGATGTCAGCCGGTCGTTTTCTGAGCGAGGGGCGAAGGTTACAGTGGCCGGTTGGCCGCGTCAACCGATTCTTTGCGAGAAACTTAAATTAGTTTTTCGCGGTCGTCTCGGCGACGGTTTGTTTCCGTCGAGGCGGGGTTTTCGCAAATCTTGGTCTCGGCCGCAAGGGCCAAGAGACAGGTTTTTTCGAAAATCTCGCCAAACTCTTTCGATTCGGTTCGCTTGTTGCACAGGCGACTCAAATCACTTCTTTTTGGATCGGCTCTTGGCTCGGAAAACCGAACCAAGAGCAAACCCGAGTGGAGGTAGACGGACTCGAACCGACGACCCTCTGCTTGCAAAGCAGATGCTCTCCCAACTGAGCTATACCCCCGGGGGACAAGGAGTAAGGTATTAGGTTTTGGGTTTTAGGGAAAGACCCTAAATCCTAATCGCTAACACCTAATACCTTCTTCTAGTGGGCGTACCAGAACTCGAATCTGGGACCTCGTCGTTATCAGCGACGCGCTCTAACCAACTGAGCTATACGCCCGATCCATTTACGTTTGATTCTCAACAAGTTGTGAACCACACGTGATCGGAGCGGCAAAGTTTACGGAAGTTTGTTTCGCTGTAAAGGGAAGCTGGCCTCGAAATTGCATCTTCTTGCCGGTTTTCTTCCCCGCACGACTCAAACGACCCGTTTTTTCCCATCACCAGTGACACTGGTTCGATGGGTGAGTTCGTAGGTATCGGCCGATTATCTGGCAGAATCGACATTTTCTTTGCGGCCATGGTTCGGCACAATACGGTTCGGCTCAATCGCGGCCATGTTCGACCGGAGCTCCTGCAGGCGACTGATTCGCTGCAGACGCTCTCGTCGGCGATTCCCTTCCTCCCTTTTTGCTGATGGACCTTTCTACTGATGAGATACAACCAGATGACGGATCATTTGTTGTTGAGACGCGTGTCGCTGGGATGCTTTCGAGCCCCGCGTTTTTGCACGCTTTCAACGATCGCAGGTCTGTGCTTGGCGACTTTGGCCGGTGGCGAATTGACGGCGGCAACGCCAAGTGCAGCGTCGGCGCTGGGGATCCGCCCGATTCAGGAAGGCGTCGACTATGACATCGTTTCGCCAGAAGTCGCCGAGAAATGTACGGTTACGGATATCGACAAAGAAGGCTGGTCGGGCTGGACGGTGTTGTCGCCCGACGGGATGACGCTGCGTCGTTTCGCGGACACCAACGGCGACAAAAAAGTCGATCTGTGGAGCTATTACAAGTTCGGGGTCGAGGTTTATCGCGACATCGACGCGGACTTCAACACGAAGGCGGATCAGTATCGATGGTTGGGGACCGGCGGGACCCGCTGGGGCTTCGACAAGGACGAAGATGGCAAGATTGATCGTTGGAACCAGATTTCGGCCGAAGAAGTGTCTGCCGAATTGGTCGCCTCGCTACGCGAATCGGATCCGGCTCGTTTTGCGCGGCTGTTGATCACCGAGGGCGAGCTGAAGACGTTGGGTTTGGGGGCAGCGAAGACCGAATCACTCGCCGCCAAAGCAGATCGTGCGGCGCGCGACTTTGCTGGGCTGGCCAAGCGTCAGTCGTCAGTCGGCCCGCAGGCCCGCTGGGTTCAGTTTGCGGCCTCGACGCCCGGAATCGTGCCCGAAGGTACCGACGGATCGACCAAAGACGTGATCGTTTATGAAAACGCCGTAGCGATGTATGAGCAAGACAAGCAGAGCGGCCAGCTAATGGCGGGAACGCTGATCAAGGTTGGTGACGCCTGGCGTCTGGTTGAGTTGCCGTCGGTAGGCGATGACGGCGAAGCCATTGCTCAAACGACCGGCAATTTTTTCACTCCGGGAGGATCGGCGGCGGCGATGGCGTCTGCATCGGGCGGTATTGGCGAAGCGACTCAGCGACTGGTCAACGCGATGGAAGCCATCGACAGCAAGCTCGCCGAAGCCAGCGACGAAGGCGTGATCGCGACTCTCAACGAGCAGCGGGCTGACGTAATCGAAGACCTGATCGCGAACGCTGATACACCGGCGATGCGAGATTCCTGGGTTCGCCAATTGGTCGATACGCTTGGTTTGGCTGCCCAAAGCGGGGCTTACCCCGACGGATCGGCCCGGCTTCGCAAGATTTCGCGCCAGTACGGATCCGACAGTGAATCGCTCGCTTCGTACGCCGACTATCAAGCCATCAGCAGCGAATACGTGATCCGCCAAACACCCGAAGCGGACTTTGCCGAAGTGCAAAAGTGGTACCTGGAATCATTGACCGGATTCGTGGACCGATACCCAGGCACACCTGAAACAGCGTCGGCGTACCTGCAATTGGCACTGAGTAAAGAGTTCGAAGACAAGGAAGACGAAGCGATCGTTTTCTACAAGAAGGTCGCAACGGCTTTCCCGGGCACCGATGCGGGCGAACGGGCTGCTGGCGCGGCTCGCCGACTCGACTCGGTCGGTCGCCGGATCGAATTGGAAGGCAACACGATCCAAGGCAAACCGTTCAGTTTGGCCGCGTTACGGGGCAAGCCAGTCGTGGTTCATTACTGGGCAACGTGGTGCGAGCCGTGCAAACAAGACATGAAATTGCTGCGTCGTTTGCAAGCAAGTTATCAGCGCGCGGGATTGCAGTTGGTCGGAGTCAACGTTGACGCGACCGGCCAGTCCGCAGCCGCTTTCTTGACCGAAAACCCGCTGCCATGGGTGCAATTGTTCGAACCAGGCGGGTTGGAATCAAGCCGCTTGGCCAAGACCCTTGGTGTCCAAACCTTGCCGACGATGATGCTGATCGATCCCGACGGGAAAGTGGTTCGCCACAACGTCCGGGCAGCCGAGTTGGATGAAGAACTGGCAGCAATGCTGAAGAAATAGTTGGTCAGAATCAGCACCTAGGCAGGCACTATCGTGCTAGCGGACTGCACCATCGTTAAGGTTTGGCGGTTCGCGGTGGACTATGGTCGAGCATTGGAAGCTTCTTGTTTTTCAATCTCGATCGACCTCTGTGCCCATCTCTGTGCCCATGACACTTTGCTGCAAGCGACTCTCACGACGATTGGCTATCGGCTTTGCGTCGATGGCCGCGTCTCTGTTGATTTCTGTGCCAGAGCCCGCTTTTGCGGTGATTTGGCGTAACGATTTGACGGATGCCGAGGTCCAGGAATTGGCGATGCAGGGCCAATTCGCGGGAGTCGGCACCGTTTCAGTCGGCGGCAGCATCGGGACCGGGACGGCAATCGCGCCAGGCTGGGTGCTGTCGGCTCGGCATGTTGTCGGCAACGGGAACTCAGTCACTTTTCGCTTGGATGGCACCAGCTATACCGGCACCAGTGTCAGCCAGGCGGGCAGCGATATCGCGTTGATACGGTTGGATGCGAGCGAGCAACTTCCCGCGTCGACGCCGTTCATCCCACCAAACCCAGGGAATACCGTGGTCGGCAAGCTCGTTTGGAAAGTTGGCTGGGGCCAATCGGGCAGCATCTTTGATACTCAGCAAACACCGCGTGTGCTGGGTTCCGCGGGGGTGGCGGCTCGAGCGGGCACCAACATCATCAATTCGGCCCAAACGACTTCTCTTGGGCCAAGTTTGGTATTCAACAACAGCAATGTGTTGTCGCAGTCGACGCTCTATGAAGTCTCGACCGCGCCGGGCGATTCGGGCGGCCCGACTTTCTTGCAAAGCAACAATCAGTGGTTCATTGCCGGGACGACCACCGGCGCCGAATCAGGGGTGGGGTTCACCGAGGCGGACGTGGCGGCGCGATATGCGTGGGTGGTATCGCAGACCGGCGACATCTTTACGCCCCAAACTGCGCCGACTGAACTGTTTTGGGACGGCCGATTCGATTTGCCGGGTGTCCAAAACGGTGGCGGCAGTTGGCACATCCAGAACTCCAGCTTTACTGCCGTTGGTGGCTCTGCCGACGGTTTCAACTACACCTGGGACAATGCGAATCCGGTTACCGCGGTTTTCGGAACTCCGACGACGAACGCCACGGTAATCGCCGTCGATAGTGACATCACGTTTTCGGACATTCGTTTTGCGCCGAACCTGTCGACCGGTCCTTTCCAGATCCTGGTGGGCGCGGGCAGCCTTGCGACGGCCACCGGCGGGTCAACGGTTGATGCACAAACCTTTGCCCGAATCGGGGCCAGTATCACGGGCACGGGGAACCTGACCAAAACCGGCGCGGCCGACTTGCTGATCAACGGTGACAACTCGACCTTCGGTGGCCAGATCATCCTTTCCGAAGGCACGGCGATCTTTAACTCGAGCGATTCGTTCGGCCTGGGCGGGTTCCTCGCCAACACAAAAACGGTCGTCGCCGACGGAGCCACGTTGCAGCTTCGCGGTTCGGGCGTGACCGCAGCCGAACACATGCACATCAGCGGCAGCGGCATCGGCGGCAAAGGCGCGATCTATGCAAGTTTGGGCAACCACACCCTGACCGAGCGAATCGCGTTGCAAGCCGACGCCACGATCAACTTGGATGCCGGGACCTCGATCACTTTCGGTGGCGACCAAGGTCGTTTCTATAACAATCACACACTCACCCAGACCGGCCCCGGAACCGCCGTGTACGACAAGATCAACAACATCGCGGGGCTGGCCGTCGTCAACGGCGTGGCGGCGGGCGTCGGTGGAATCAATGGCGACGTGACGTTGACTGGCGGAGCCGAGTTGCGCCCCGGCGATTCAGCACTTTCGGCGGCCGTGGGCGAGTTTGCGACGGGGGACTTGGTGATCGACACAAATAGTTTGCTGACGATCGACTTGGACCCAACTTCGGGCCTAGCGGACCGAGTCAACGTTTCGGGGACGCTGCAACTAGCCGGAATGCTGAACTTGAATTTGCTGAGCGCTCCGGTCGGCGGTCAATCTTTCCTGATTCTCGATAACGACGGTTCGGATGCCGTCATGGGCACGTTCGCAAACCCTGGCATCGTTTCCAGCATGTTCGCCGGTCAAAGCTACGATTTCGCGGTCCGCTACAACACTTTTACCGGAAACGACATCTCGATCGTCGCTGTTCCGGAACCTGGAGCGATTGCCCTGTTGGGCATAGGTGGAATTGCGTTGGCGCTAAAGCGACGTCGCCGCAAGTAGAACGAGTCGTCGAAAATTTCAATTGATACACGAAGGCGTTTTCCGTTGGGAGACGCTTTTTTTGTGATCGCGCCTGACATTGTTGGGGAGAGATGTCAAAATTTGGGGTGAGCGGTGTGTAAATGGTTAGCCGTCAACGCAGACTCTTTTCCGTGACTGCTGCCGCAGAGACGCCCAACGAACCATGCAACATCCTGAAACCCATCCGAGCTTGCTGGTCCGCATTCGCGATTCGGCCGACCGGGATGCTTGGTTCGAGTTTGCTGAGGTTTATCGGCCGGTGATCGTCCGGGTCGCTCGAGCCCGAGGGATGCAGGATGCCGACGCTGACGATTTGGCTCAGCGAGTACTTGTCTCCGTTGCCGGTGCGATCGAGCGGTTTGATCCTGGTGGCCAGGCCAAGTTTCGCACTTGGCTGCGGCGAGTGATCGACAATGCGATCATCAACGCGGTTCGTCGCCCACGGCCGGATCGGGGATCGGGTGGAATGGAAACCAACGTCGAAGCCAGAAATCTGGCGTCCAGTGACGGCCCCGACACTGACTTGGTGCGAATTGAATACCGCCGTCAAGTTTTTGCTTGGGCCGCCCGCCGCGTCCGTGACGAGTTTTCGGACTCGACGTGGCAGTCGTTTTGGCTGACCGCGGTCGACGAGCACTCGGTCGACGAGGCGGCTGATCAGATCGGTCGCACGCGTGGCAGTGTGTATGCATCGCGGAGCCGTGTGATGCGGCGACTGGTCGAAGTCATCGAACAGCTCGAAGGAGACTCGCATGGAGCGTGAACCCAAGCTGTGTGATTCGGATGCGATCGGGCGATTTTTGGCTGGTGAGCTTGATGAATCCGAGCGAGCTGATTTGGAATCTCACCTGGAGAACTGTCCAGGCTGTTGTGAACGGATGCACTCACAGGCAGCCAGCGACGATCAATGGCGAGAAGTTAAAGGTCTGTCGGCGGTCGACTGGAACGTTTCGAAAAACGACGCCTCGCTGGAATTCTTATCGCCCACCGACGACCCGCGGATGTTGGGGCGGTTTGCCGGTTACGAAATTGCTGGTGTGATCGGCCAGGGCGGGATGGGATTGGTGCTGAAGGGGTTCGATCCGGCGCTCAACCGCAATTCGGCGATCAAAGTGCTGGCACCGCATTACGCGACCAGCGCGGCAGCACGAAAACGATTCGCGCGGGAAGCCCAAGCTGCGGCGGCTGTTGTTCACGACAACGTGATCGCGATCCACGGCGTCGGCGGGGCTGCCGTATTTGGTGATGCCTTACGTTCGCGGCGAATCGTTACAGAAACGACTGGACCGCGAAGGCCCGCTGCGGATCGACGACATCTTGCGTGTCGCCTATCAAACCGCCCAAGGACTCGCGGCGGCGCATTCGCAAGGACTAGTGCATCGCGACATCAAGCCGGCGAACATCTTGCTGGCCGACGGTGCCGCGCGAGTTCTGATTACCGATTTCGGTTTGGCTCGCGCCGCCGACGATGCCAGCCTGACTCGCAGCGGCGTGATCGCGGGCACGCCCCAGTACATGTCGCCCGAACAGGCTCGCGGTGAATCGATCGACGCCCGCAGCGATCTGTTCAGTTTGGGCAGCGTCGTCTACGCGATGGCAACCGGACGCATCCCGTTTCGCGCCGAAACACCCTACGGGATTCTGCGGCGAATCACAGACGAAGAACCTCGTTCGATGATCGAGATCAATCTCGAAGTGCCCGCTTGGCTAGGACGCATCACGGACAAACTGCACGCAAAGGCACCTGATGATCGCTACCAGTCTGCCAGCGAAGTCGCGGAGCTGATTCGAATGTGTTTGTCGCATCTTCAAACCCCATCTCTGCCGCTGCCGCCCGAATTGACGACGCGTCGTCCTGGTTCATCGCACCGGACGACGTTCACTATTTTCGCCGTTGTTTTCGCGGTGATTCTTGGCGGGGTCGGGTGGACCATTTTGTCGATTCCTGCGCCGGTTCCCGTCGTGCCGAGGCAACCATCTTTGTCCGATACGCGGTGGAACGTTTGGAACGGTCCCTCCGCGTCGTCCATCTTGCATAAATCCGAACAACTGGAACAGGAGATCGAAAATGATTGGTGATCTAAATTCAAAGGCGATTTTGGTGAAGCTGTTTTTGTTGTTGGCAATGTCAGTCGGCGGGATCACGGCGGCACATGCGGACTTGCAATCTGAACTGCAACAAGTTCGTGAGCAATTTTATGCAGCGGAGGATCGTGCGGCTGAGATTGCCGAAAAACTTCGTGAAAACCTTGGCAACGAATCAGCCGAAGAACTGACGAAATCGCTTCGGACACAGGTGCAAAAGGCGTTTGAGCTGCGTGAGAAAATGCAGACTTTAGAATTGGATGCGGCGGAAGCCAATCTGGAAGCCGCTCGGCAACAACTCGGCCGACGGCGCCAACTCGCCAGTGCGATCATCGAAGCTCGCGTCGCCGAATTGACTCAGTCGGGCGACCTGCAATGGTCGAAGACGAAACCCAAGACGGCGACCGACGTCGCAAGCGACGAATCTCTCGAACCGGTCGCGCCGCCCACGGATTTGGTCGATGCAAAATCGGAAGGCTCATCAGCCCCGTCGGCGATTAGCCCAAAAACAATCTTCGGCTTCACCGCCCGTTCGCTGAGCCTTGCTGAGACCCGGTCGTACAACAAGCGAGGAAAGACAAACTACCCAGGCGGATTGGGGCTATCGAGTATCGAACGAGGGACGCTGGCGGCGACGTTGGGCATGCGATCGGGGGACGTCCTGCTGGGCATCAACGGCTGGCAAACGATTTCGTATGACGACCTTGCTCGCGCGTTGACGCTGATCCAAGAAAGAAAGATCGACAGCGCCGAATTCTATCTGCTGCGTGGGAGTCAGACCCTCGTTGGCACGCTGACACTATCTCAACTCGAAGAGTCGCTTGATCGGCACCGCAGTGAAACGCTGTCCCAGATGATCGAAATTCGGGCACGGCTCGTCGCGCGAACCAAACACAACGACGAGAGCATCGCGCGAGTAAGAGCTGACTACAACACCAAGCTAGAAGATGTGGATTTCGGCAACGAGGCGTCCGATTCGGCTGCGATCCGTGAACTCGAAGACGAACGAGTCCAAATGCAGGCGGTCGCCAAACAAGTAGAAGCGATCGCCGAAGAATACGACAGCAAGCCACGAAGCCAAGAAATGATCACCCGAATCAACACGCTGATCGGCAGCGACAAAAACTGGGCCGATGTCGACCAGATGTTGCAGTTCGCTCGATTGTCGACGACCCAGCAAGTCGAAACGATCGCGGCAAAGATTGACGCGTTAACGGCGCTCGCACGCCAGCGGATTTATGCTCGGCGGCGACACGACCAAGCACTTGAAATTGCCAACTGGGAACGGCGGCAGAAAGCTGGGCAAGAAGAACTCGAAAAAATGGATCGGCAAATCGAAAAGTTCGAACGCTCATCCGGTACCTTTTTGCCGCGTTAGCCTGGCGGGGCTAAGAACGGACGGCGACCAGGTAATCGCGGCCGGGTCAGCACCCTGCGAGCGGAGTCTTAGGGCCACTTAGGAGTGCCCAAGTGGATAGCCCGGAAAAATGCCGGCAGCCCCTCCGCAGAGCGGCAAGGCGAATGGGTTTGCGAAAGAAAATCCGCGAAAAGGCACTATCGTGCTGGGATTACGCACAATCATTTAGGTTTGAGATTGGCATTCAACTACACTTTACGCGATGGAGGTGCCCCCCCTATGAACCGTGGGGCTCCGAACGTGCCCTAGTATCGTCGAGTAACTCATGAACCAAAAATTCTTTATCGCCCTTCTAACCATCGTGTCTTTCTCGCTGCCAAGCGCGGCGCGGGCAGACATGCTGCTGAGCATTGATTTTGCAGGCACGCCATCTTCCGCAATTAGCACGCTGGCTTCGGGGAATTCACAGTTAACGGTCAACCCAGCTATCACGTTCGGTACGCCTGGTTCCGCATTTAATGCGGTTGGGTCATTTGCGTTGGATGGCACTGGCACCGCGGCGACAGCTCAGAACCTTCTTGTTGGTGCGACGAACTTTGGTTCGACATCGCGTTTCGACATCGATTTTGGATTGGCGACGGCTGGCAATTCCTATTCGATCACCCGTTTCGAGTTAGACATGAGAGCAAACAACCAGAGTGGTGCAAGGTTTGCTGCGGGTTACCGAGACCTAGGAAATATGACGCATACAGTGGGCGAAACGGCGGTTGCGGTTCAGACTGGCACCGACCCCATCGCGACTTACGCGATCGACCTGACGGCAGAAAACCTGTTTGCGACTGATGCGACCAGTAGCTTCGTGCGAGGTGGAACCGGCAAGATACGATTTTTGTTTCGCGAGGTTCCTGGCACTTCCCTCACCCTTGACAACTTCCAAGTAGACGCGATTCGTGTTTTTGGGAACGTCACTGCAGTTCCCGAAGTCTCCTCCCTCGCTTTGATGGGCATTGCCACCGGCGGTGTTGGGATGGTTTGGCGTCGTCGCAAGCAACGCGTCCAATCACGGACTTTCTAGTGGCCCGTCACAGAAATGGTGACGGGTATCTTGGCTTGATCGGTTGAGCCTTCGCAATCGAGACGATCGTTACTGATCGTCTATCTTCATAACTGTTGGTCCCTGGGTTCGTCGTTTGCCGGTGGGTTGGCAAGCATCGTTCCGCCAGGAACGCCTCAGTGTCGCCCGAAAACTCTGTCGACGTTTCGCTGACTGAACCAGCGATTCAGTTGGATGTGCGGACTCACCTCCCAGGGAGCTCGTGCGGACTTCGCGAAAAATGGTTGCTGCGCCAGGAATTTATGCGGATTCGAATCCGAGTCGCCGCGTTCTACTGGTGGCAATTCCCCCAGACTGGCAAACCAGCGTGCATTGCGGGACCGTTGACGCTAATTTCTAGCGATCGAGGTTCGGATTGACGATCGGCTGGATTCGGCTGCAAAAGTGAGTGGAGAGATGGCGAAAAGCGACAACCTGAAACAAAAATTGAAAGCGGCTGACCGCCGGCGATCACGGCGAACCGCTGGCCAGTCAGGAGGGGCTGTGCGGGCTGGGGCGTCGGGGACGACAATCGCGTTTTGCGATGACGACTCGGCCTCGACCAACAGCGTCGACGTGACTGGCTTGTGCGTGGCCGAGATTTTGAAAATGAACGGCAAGCAAACGTTTCGCGATTCGGAAGTGATCACGGCGATGCGATCATGCCTGAACGCGGGCACGCCAAGTTCGGCCGAAGCTCAATTGTTGAGCCGGCGGTTCAATGCGATCGGAAATCGTGATGACGTTTCTGAGAAACGTTTTCGCGATGCGCTGCAGGGTCTGGTCAAGAGTGGCCTGGACTACCGAACGGAAGCCGATGATTCGGCATTTGTGCGATTCCTGGCCGTGCTGGCGAGCTAGAAGACGCCCCGCTGCCTGAAGCAACGGGGCATCGTTTTTTGCCGTCGACTAGCCGACGATTTGGCCGTTCACCAACGTCACCGAGACGCGTTCGGTGTTGTTGGTTTCATCCGTTTCTTGGATGTCGTTTTCCGGGTCCGTCGTGATCTGCAACCAATATTGACCATCGGAAACGTTCGTGATATCGATCCACTGATCGTCTAGCGAGGCTGAATAGACGTCCGAGTAACCGGTGCTGATCCCTTGGACGTTACCGCACGAATTGCCGCCGCGTCCATGAACCAGGCCCGCATTCGCTGATGCTTCGGGGAACGGTTGGCGGATATTGATCAAACAGAAGCTCGTCTTGCCACCGCTGGCGACAATAGCGCCCGACGCGTCGGTCAACACCAAGTCATAGGT
>JBAUHR010000345.1:0-2918 GCA_049680385.1 Rubripirellula sp.
GGACCGGAATCGAGCCGCTGTTGTCGCCATGTTAGAACGTGACCACACGCGGCAAACGATCGATTCACTGAAATCAATCGCTGCTGAAATGGAAGCTCGGCCCGATGATGCGATTGGTGACGTCGCCTTGGTCGGCGAACCAGTTTTGATCCACGACGGATTCGAACTGATCGAGCGTGATGGCAAACGACTCGAAATCACAACGATCGTCTTGTTGTCGATCGTATTGCTGATCGCGTTGGGCGACATACGGTTGGTGGCACTCGCAGCAATCTCGATCGCGTGGTCAGTCACGATCACCAAAGCCATCATGTTCGTCGCGGGTATCGAACTGTCGTTGGTGGCGACCATTTTGACGGCGATCGTAACGGTCATCACGGTCACCGCCATCTTGCACTTAGGCGTTCGTTTTCAAACCGGGATCCGCCGCGGTGACAGCCGGCCCGTGGCACTAGTCAAGGCGATTGCCCGACTATCCGTGCCGATTTTTTGGACGTGCATGACGGATGCAGCCGGATTTGCCGCGCTTGCGGTGTCTGGGATCCTGCCCGTCGTTCAGTTTGGCATCATGACCGCCATCGCATCGATCGCGGTCTTCGTTTCGCTAACGCTGTTCGCGCCGACGTTACTGATGATTCCAAAGATCGGCAACCCATCCACCAGCCGACTGGTGACGCGTGTCAATCGCTCTCTTCATCGTACCGGTTTGATTGTCGCAGCGTGTTCAGTGCGCCACCGCAAAACGACCATCGGCATCGCCATCGCATGCGTGATCGTAGTGGTGCTAGGAATGGGGCGAGCCGAAGTTGAAACGAGTTTCCTAAACAACTTTCGGCCTGACAGCGAAATCGTGATTGACTATGGCCACGTCGAATCCAATTTCGGTGGCGCCGGAGTCTGGGACATCGTTCTGGATACGCCCGGCGATCTTAGCGAAGGTTACTTGCAATCCGTTCGCCGCCTGGAAGATGACCTGCGGGCGATCGACATCGACGGTGCCAAACTGACAAAGGTCATCAGCTTGGCAGACGCCGACTCGGTTGCGTTGAAAGTGCGAATTTTGAAGTTGGTGTCGCCAACGACACGACTATCGGGGATGAGCACAACGATGCCAGTATTCTTCGCTGCGCTATTGTCGCCGACCACCGATGACGAACCAGGCAAGTTGCGCATCATGCTGCGAAGCGAAGAACACCTGGACGCGGATCGCAAGACCAAACTCATCAACGAAGTCCGCCGCGTGGTCGCAGCAAGCGAAGTTGGCAGGGCGGCACGAGTCACGGGGTATTACGTGATGATGGCTCGCTTAGTCGGGCAGATGATTGTCGACCAATGGCGTTGCTTTGCCGCCTCGGGCGTCTTGGTTTGGGGACTACTCATCTTCGCAACGCGTTCACTTAGGCTGGCGACTCTGGCATTGTTACCAAATCTGTTACCGGTGTTCTTGGTTCTATCAATCGTCGGACTGACGGGCGGCAAGATCAACATGGGCGCGGCAATGATCGCGGCTGTGTCGATTGGACTATCGATCGACGGATCGGTGCACTTCTTGGCTGCGCTGAAACGACTGCGCCGCCGAGGCCACTCGCCGATCGACAGTGCCGTCCATGCGGCAGGCAACATTGGTGCAGCCGTCGTGCTAGCGACGATCGCTTTGGTGGTCGGGTTTGGGGCCATGACGACCAGCCAATTTGTGCCCACAGCGACCTTCGGCAGCCTGATCGCAGCAACGCTTGCGATCGGAACGATCGTGAACTTGACCCTGTTGCCGTGCCTAGTCGGTGGCCGGCGAATTGCGGAGCACACGTCGCGTTAGTGTCGACTTGGTGTCCGACTAGCACAGCGACTATACGGATTGTCGATAAAGTGAAACGTGACGCGGTTGTTTTGTAGAACAATGAGCGGCAAAACGTAAACCGCGCGATGCCATGCAATTCCAAACGCGTTTAAGAGAATGTGTTTGGATTCGTCTGCATCGCAATAGCTTCCGATGCCATGCCATCCGCCCAAACGGATCGCTGGTAATCGCAGACCGGAATTGCCGCAACGACGGCAAACCATCGAATCATAACGCGGCGGATTGAATTTCGTGATTGTCCTGATCTGGACAACGGACTCTTTAATCAAGTGACCGCGAAATTGACTCTAACAATCCCGGCAACGAAGACAAACTTTGTCATCCGAGTTCGCACGACAAGCACGACCGACTGAAGCGGTACTTTCGGAAGAACCCCTACAACCTCTGCAATCATCAGGGATTGTGTAATCGAGTCGCTTTGAAACGGATTCCCATTTGTATACCCAAAGATCGTTGATGCAGCGGGGGGCGCAACTAGCCTTTGCTAGATCGAAACATCAAGGTCAATGCGGCTGTTCGTGTTGAACCTCATCTCCCCTCTAAGGACTCCCTCCTGTGAAGAAGTTGTATTTCTCGTTCGCCGCTCTCGCCTTTACTGCACTCGGCAGTTCACCAGCATTCGCACAGTGCTGTGACGCTGCCCCGGCTTCGGCCGATGTCGGTTGCTCGTCCTGTGGTGCCGCGGCTGTTGCCGACGGTGCTGTTGCAGGCGGCGTCGTCGTTGCTGATGGCATCAGCGGTTCGGCTTGTGGACCTACGTTCACAACCAAGACCGTCATGGTTCCTCAACAAGTGACCGAAACCAAGATGGTCACCGTCACGGAAATGAAGCAAGAAACGCGTCAGCGTAGCTTCACCGTGATGAAAAACGTGTCTCGCCAAGAAACACGCAGCCGTACCGTTTCCAAGCAAGTGCCACGCCAAGTCACCAAGACTCAGTCGTACACCGAAATGGTTCCTTCGACTTCGACGCAAGAATATAGCGTCCAAGTTCCTGTGACGACTCAAGTCGCACAAAACTACACCGTGAACGTGCCCGTCAAGGAAACGATCCAAGTTC
>JBAUHR010000346.1:0-1814 GCA_049680385.1 Rubripirellula sp.
GCCGTTGGTCGAACCACTGGGCAGTTCCGGACCGTCTTTCATCAGCCGATCCAGGATTCCATTGATGAAGCGCGGGCTATTTTTGTCGCCGTAACGCTTTGCCAACAAAATCGACTCGTTCACCGCAACTCGGCCGGGCGTGTCGCCAAACAGGATCTCGTACCCCCCCAGCCGCAGCACATTGCGATCGACCACCGGCATTCGCGGCAAGGTCCAATTGGTCGCCAACATTGCCAGTCGCTGATCGATCTGATCCCGGTGCTCCAGTGTCCCGTCGAGCAACTTGCAGGCAAAACTGGTCAGCGCTTTGCGGCCCTGCAGACGAGACCGAATGAACCGTCGACACGACTCGGCATCACGAGTTCCGTTGATGTCCGCTTCGTACAGCAACTGCAGGACGATCTCGCGGGCGCGACGGCGAGTGGACATGCGGACCAAAATTTCAGGGAAAGAGTCGTGAACAAACCAAATCAGTTTGAGAGCGGCGAATTGTAGACGCTAACGAGCACAGCGCGTATCGGGGCAACCCCGACGCGCCGCGCATTGAAGAGCTAGGCATCCGATCGCCCCTTCAATAGCCGCTGCTGTTGGTGGCGGTAACGTCGATGGCGGCCAGCCCCAAACGCTTGCGGGCCTCGCCCAGCATTTCCGCCGTACGACTGGCTCCGCACCGAGTCACACCGATCTCGCGGACAGCCAAGAGCGCATCCAAGTCACGGACGCCGCCGGCCGCTTTGACTTGAACATCGTCGCCAGCATGTTTGCGCATCAGTTTCAGGTCATCGTGCGTCGCCCCACCGGTGCCGTAACCCGTCGAAGTCTTGACCCAATCGGCCCCCAAACCGGTGCAGATTTCGCACAGCTTGATTTTCTGGTCGTCGTTCAAATAGCAGTTTTCGAAGATCACTTTGACCTTTCGGTCGGCCGCGTGAGCGACTTCGATGACGGCGGCGATGTCGGCCCGAACGTAATCCCAGTCACCGGACAAAACTTTCGAGATATTGACGACCATGTCCAATTCTTGACATCCATCGGCAACCGCCTGCTCGGCTTCGGCACGTTTGATGGCGGTGGTGTTTCCACCGTGCGGAAAACCGATCGTCGTGGACGGCTTGACCGTCGATCCGGCCAGCATCTCGGTACATCGCTTCATGTGGTACGGCATGATGCATACGCTGGCGACATCGTAGGCGATTGCAAGCTTGATGCCGGCTTCAAGGTCCGCGACCGAAAGCGTGGGATTCAGCAATGAGTGGTCGATCATCTTGGCGACGTCGAGATAGGTGTAGTCAGCCATCTGAAAATACTGGGGGTTCGTGGATGCGGATGCTGAGTGCTTGCCGAAACGGTTGACGAGTTCCATGACCCAAAAACTAATCTGGACGAAGCACTCCGGTCATGTTGCTGGCGTGAATTGTCACGACTGATGCACCCAGGAACAAGACGGCGACTGTCACGCTGGATTGCCGACCAGTTGGCTTTCCGATCAGTTGGGCCGTCGATCACTCGGTCCCGCGATCAGACCAAGCGACACTTCACGGATCCGGTCAACCTGCGGCCCCAATGATGATGCAGCGCCGCTGATAGCTCGCGATGCTTCGTCATGGATCTGCAACGCCTCGACCAGATCGAACCATGGCATCGCAACCGGCTGTTGCGGCGATTCGAGAATCTCGTCGAGCACGTCACCGATCCACTCGCGAGAAAGATCGAGTGCGTGTTCCGCTTGCTCGCGGTCGCCAGCGTAATGATGAGCTAGCGCAAGTGGACCTTGAACCACGTATCTGGCAGGCCAACGAGGATCACTTTGCAGG
>JBAUHR010000347.1:0-5545 GCA_049680385.1 Rubripirellula sp.
CATTCGATCTCGGTGACATCGACTTCCGCGTCCAACATCGCTTCCAGCAGGTGCTCTTCGTCCTCGCCCTTGAACGACAGAATCGCAAAGTGGTCAAAACTGTGTGCGACCGATCCGGGAGCCCCCAGCTTTGATCCTGTTTTGGTAAAGCAGTTTCGAACGTCGGTGATGGTGCGCATGTTATTGTCGGTCAAGCAATCAATGATCACGCTGCATCCACCGGGGCCAAAGCCCTCGTAGCGAGCCGCAACATAGTCCTCGCCACCGACTCCCTTGGCCTTTTCGAGCGCCTTTTCAATCACGTGAGCGGGAACTTGATCGCGTTTGGCTTTATCAATCAGCGTGCGCAGCGACGGGTTGCTGTCCGGGTCGGCACCCGAATTCTTCGCCATCACATACAACTGTTTGCCGTATTTTGAATAGACTTTCGACTTTTGCGCGGCCGTCTTGGCCATCGAAACTTTGCGGACCTCGAATCCTCTACCCATCGCATGATACTCGCGAACAAAATGTGCCAAAGTGATTTACAGTGCCACAAATGTTACCTTCTGGCACGGGGAAATTACTAGCCACCCTGGACAGACGATGACAATTTCAGGGCACTTCACTGCGGACCGTGGTACTGCCGCTGGGCGTCGTTGCTTCTCGAACCCGTTTGGACAGTTCATTGAGCGAAAACGGCTTGCTGAGCACACCGGCGCCCTCGCCAATCTCCGTCATTTCTGTCAGCGTCTCGGCCGAATACCCACTCATGTAGAGCACCGGGAGTTCGGGCAAGAAAGAGCGAATTTCCCGAACGATTTCGGGACCATTTAAGTCGGGCATGACCACATCGGTCAACAAAACGCAGATTTCCGAGGCATGCTCCTTTGCCAACTCGATCGCATGCCGTGACGATTGGGCCTCTAGAACGACGTATCCCGCCTGACCGAGCGCCAAGGTGGCGACTTTCCGAACGGCCGGTTCATCCTCGACAAGCAAAACGGTTAGACCGTCAACTCGCGATAGAACTGGCCGATTCTTGACGTCACGCTCTCCGAGCGGATGCGCTGGCAACGTGATTGTGAACTCGCTGCCGCTTCCATACTCACTGACGACATCGATCGAACCGCCCGATTCTCTGACGATTCCATACACAACCGCTAGACCTAACCCGGTGCCAGCACCGACGTTCTTCGTGGTATAGAACGGGTCAAAGACCATAGGAATTGATTCGGCGGCAATTCCGTGACCGGTATCGGTGACGCTAAGCCGAATAAGCTCTGAATCGCCATCGGCATGAACATCGCCCGCCTGATTGCCTCGCACTCGCTCGGTTCGCAGAACCAAATTTCCGCCGTGCGGCATCGAGTCGCGCGCGTTGACCACCAGATTAATTAACACCTGATCGATCTGTGAGCGATCGGCTAGAACACCACAGGGAGTCGGGCTCAATTCAGCCACAAAATTGATGTTCTCGGCAATCAATCTGGCCAACAGTCGCTGCGCATCCGCGACCACTTCATTCAGATCAATTGCTTCAACATCAAAAACAGCTTTGCGACCAAACACCAATAGTTGCTTTGTCAGACTCGCGCCGCGTTGCCCAGCATCATGAATCGCGTGTCCCCAAGTACGGTAGTTCTCGGGCAGTGAAACGTCCGTCATCAGAAGTTCAGAATAACTATTGATCACACATATCAAGTTGTTGAAGTCGTGCGCGAGTCCGCCCGCCAAACGACCAATCGCCTCTAACTTCTGAGACTGAACCAGACGTTCGGCAATTTGCTGGCGGTTCGACGCATCATGCGCCAACACGACCATATGATCAGAATCTTCTGACGAGACACGGCTGAAGTGGACGTCAACAGGAAATGCCGTTCCATCCTTTCGTTGGTGGAACCCGTCTTCGCAAACCACATCCTCGTTCAGCAACTCGCCATGAATTTCCACGATTCGCTCGACGGACATGCGAGGCGTGATATCGGTCAATCGCATTTTTAGCAGATCTTCTCGGTCGTATCCCAACGCGAAACAGGCTCGACTATTGACATCGACAAATCGACCCTGTCGGTCGACCACAAAGAACGAGTGCGATGCACTATCGACGATCGTGCGAAAACGCAATTCGCTGACTCGGTTCTTAGCATCGGCAAGTACGCGTCCTCGGATCGACGCCACGGTTTGCCCAAGCGTCCGTATGAAGTCAATTTCCTCTTCTGCGAAAGCAGCCTTGCGCGTCGATCCGAAGCCAAGGGTTCCCACCAGATTGCCGCCGAAAATCAGCGGCACGACGGCAACGGTGCGGAGTCCTAGCTTGGTTATCAACTCGCCGTGCGAATGATCCTGCAATTCACTTTCGGACAAGTAAACAGGCTTTTCAGTTCTCGCACAGAGGCCACACAACTTTTCGCCAAAATCAATCGACTGGAAATCGCCAACAGCCGAATCAGGCAGGCCGGCATAAGCCGCAAGCCACAACCGGTCTCGTCGGATTTCGTAGTTGGTAAATGCATCACAGTCCAAATGTTCCGCGATTTGAGTCAGCAACTCGGTCCACCGGTCCCCATTCACATCGACCGTCCACATCTCGGAAGTTGTTTCGGCCAACAATCGCAAACCGGCAAGTTGCTTCTGCAGCGATTCATCACTCAACCGTCGCTTCGCTTCTGTCGAACGGATGACCTTCTCGCGGAACAACGACGTGCCACAAATCGCAGCCATGATCAGGACTGCCGTCGTCACTTCGCTAATCGTTCCTCGTGCAAACTGGTGTGGTTGAAACGGTGGTGTCCACCAACCCAGGCCAACTGAAATAGCAAGCACCATCGAGAACAAGCCATAGTAAGCGCTCGCCACCAATCCGCACCTAGGATTCATTGTCATCGTCGCTGCGATGGGAACACTGATCCCCAGCGTTAACAACACGCCGTAGCCGGATAGTGCGAACGGCACAAGAAACGTCGCCGAAGCAACCAAAGCCGCCAACGCAAGCGACATGTCCAACGCCCGCGTACGGCGTAAGACAAAAATGAGCGAGATCAAACAAACCGCGGCCGACAGCGAGATGTAACCTCGCGCCGGATGCATGCCCACGGACGAGAATCCAAAATCCAAGAACCCAACCGCAGCACCTGACGCAAACAGGATTTCTGCGACCCGTATGCGCGTATCCTGATCGAGATCCGAGTTCGATGTTTCGACTGCTTTCGTCACGCTCAAACTAACTCGCTAGATGGCTTTGAATGGAAAACTTTACTCGTGTAAAAATTGACTTCGCGTACTCTCAAACGAGACCAGCAAAACACAACGTGGGTCACTGAGTTATCAAGCAAGTCCAGGAACTTGAAGTCTGCGTCTGCGAACCAACAGCAACAAAGAAGCGATCCCGCTGATCGCCATCGTTGACGGTTCAGGCACGGCGCTCGAATTGAACGCAGAAACACCGCTTACAAAATCAGTCCAGTAGGTCGGCAGCGTGTCATAGGGATTGTCGTCCCCCGCCATGGCGTCGTCGGTCACGAACAGAAAACCGGCACCTCGTTGCGAGGCCAGTTCAACAACGGAATCGTTCCAGTCTGGATGGGTGTGAACAATATGAGCAATTTTACTGCTGCTCAAACCCTCAAGATAAGGAAACGATGTGTAGTTGTTTGTGTACTCATCACTGGTGATTTCAAAGGACACAATCGTGTCTAGCGAATCCATATAATCGGCAGCGGTGAATGTGGTTTGAGAACTCGGATTGTTCACAAATGTTGTCCCCGGATTGCCAAACGTCCGAACGCCCGACTGCACCGAATCGATATAGTCCTTTAGGTCTTGATAATACCCGACGTCCGCTAGGTCGTTGGACATCTCATCGAAGAACACTCCATCGACGAAACCGGCATAGTGCCCGGTCAGGTAGGCATCGATGTCGGCTTTGACTGCGGCAACTGAGCGATCGCCAAACCCCGTTGCCACGTATCCGTGTGTGATCCCGCCAGCGCTGCGCAGATCTTTCAGCGGGCCGGCACCTGTGGCATCCACATAGTTGCCGTCACGCGTCACACCTGGACCGGACGCAGGATTAAAGATGACGTGCAACTGAAAATTGCGATTCGGGTCACTTGCTGTCGCAATCAGCGCCGACCACATGTTGGGCCCGCCATCGCAGCAAGGATTTGCATAAGCCGGAACCAGCACATCGACGGTGGCTGCGGACAGCGAGTGCACGACCGGCAATGTTAGGGCAAACGTCGTTAACGCCACGAAAACGTTTCGCAGGAAAGGCATTTTAACAGGATCCGAAACGGGGCATGAATCGAGTGACGATTGTACCCGTTCGGTCTCTGTGCAATCCAGATGTGGCGGATGCTAATTCGTTCTCGCGGCGTCGCAAGTGTGACGTTTCTGCACACGTGTGACGAGCGAACACAGGAAAAACGCTTGGGTTTTACTTGACATCCAACTCGAAAACGCAGCGGCTCTCAATCCACGCTCGAAATGGACCTGAACCGTTAAGCCCGGTCGTCTGTCCGCCTTAGAGGCCGCGTCAGGTTAGCATCTCGATGGCATTGACGCTGCTTGCTGCAGTCAGCTCGCAAACTCGAATCCGAACTTGTTCTTGGGTTGGCAGCACTTGCCGGAGCCTCGTTGGTTTTCGGTCGTGTCGTTTGTGGGCAGTGCATTGCTGTCGATGCGAGGCGAAAAAAAATGCTGCGTAAATCACCGCTGGCACCTCGGGCCGTATACTTATGCTTGGCCGTTGAGTGACAATTGAATCGAAGGAGCCGCAGAGTGGATAAGTTGAGTGTTGCCGCGTTGATCGTGATCGTCTGGGCATCGATAGGCGTTGCGGCGGATCTGCCGGGGAAAGTGTCTCAGTGGAATGGATTTAAACGATACGATTTTACGGTCGACAATCGCGATTGCATCGTCGTTGAGCCGGAAAAGGCCGCTGGCGGTCAGCCGTGGATTTGGCGAGCTCGTTTTTTTGGACACGAACCACAGCTCGACATTGCACTTCTCAAGCAAGGTTTTCACGTTGCGTACTGTGACGTTTCCAATCTTTTCGGAAGTCCCAAAGCGGTATCGCATTGGAACGAGTTTTACCGCGTCATGACGAGTGATCATGGATTTTCGGACAAGCCGGCGCTGGAAGGTATGAGCCGCGGTGGGCTGATCGTCTACAACTGGGCAATCGCCAATCCGACTCGCGTCGCCTGCATCTATGCCGACGCACCCGTCTGTGATTTCAAGACTTGGCCGGGCTCGCTTGGCCGAGGAAAGGGCGACGCCAAAAGCTGGCAAGCTTGCCTTGCGGCGTACGGGATGACTGAACGCGAGGCGCTCGAGTACGGTGGCAATCCGATTGACAATCTGGATTCATTGGCTGCGCAACACGTTCCGCTGCTGCACGTCGTCGGCGACGACGATGATGTGGTTCCGGTTGCCGAAAACACCGCCGTTGTCGAAGCCCGCTATCGCGCGCTCGGTGGACCCATCGAAGTGATCCACAAGCCTGGCGTAGGTCATCATCCTCATTCACTCGCCGATCCAACTCGGTTGGTTGATTTTGTAC
>JBAUHR010000348.1:0-13114 GCA_049680385.1 Rubripirellula sp.
ATCGAACTGGGGGAAGTCATTGGGCCGTGCGGTAACGCACGTGCGGTCAGCGAATCCTCGGTCACGATCGTGCGTGCAACCACCCAGGAAGACGAACTGCTGATCCGCCGACTCGATCGGCACAAACGACAAGCGGTCGAAGCTTGCCGGACAGCCTTGGCCGAATCGGGTTCGCCAGCATGCCTGTTGGATGTCGACCAAATCTTCGACGGCGGTACTTTGGTCATGCATTTCTTAGGCCCCGTCGATGACATTGCCGCATCAGTGACCAAAGCGGTCGCCGAAAAGTACGAATCGATCGTCCGCAGTCGCCACTTTGCAAAACTGCTAAGCGATGGCTGCGGTCCCGATTGCGGCACCGCCGAAGGCGGCGGCTGCGGCACCAGCTGCAGCGGATGTGCGATCGCCGCGGCATGCAAGTAACGTGGCCTGCGAGTAACGCAGCCTGCAAGTAGAACGTCAAGCTGGCCGGGCTAGTCGCTAGCGTGACTTCGATACGCTTTCGCCGCTTCGACATAATGGCCCGCCGCGTGCTTGGCCCGGGCCACGTTCTCGGGCGTCAATTCGCGAATCACTTTCGCAGGCACACCGACGGCTAAATGCCCCGCCGGGATCTGCATCCCCTCGGTCACCACCGCGCCGGCACCCACGATCGCACCGGCACCAATGTTGGCACCGTTTAGCACCACCGCACGAATGCCAATCATTGCTCCGTCCCCGACCACCGCGCCATGAACGACCGCCGCATGCCCAATCGTCACGTCCTCGCCGATCACACAGGGAAAGCCTGGATCCGCGTGCAACACGCATAAGTCTTGGACGTTTGACCGATCACCAACGACAACCTTTTCCGTATCGCCGCGAACGACTGCACCGAACCAAACGCTTGCACCGGAGCCTAAAGCGACGTCGCCGACAATCGTTGCGTTTGCTGCTACGAAAGCAGACTCGTCAATCAATTCTGGATGAAACTTCGCGTCCATCATCATGCTCCCCCACAAAAGATACGAATCGCCGCTTCTGCGTCGTCAGCCGCCAATGACTGTAACGTCCGGGTCGCCGGATCGATACACGTCGCTACAAGCGCCGACTCATTCATGCTAGCCAGTCCGCGATATCGCTGCCCCGAATACCGCACGCCCTTGGCATCGATCGCGGCACAGATCTTTGCGTAGTGATCTTCGTTATAGGCATGCAACACATCGTCCGAATCAGGCGACGTGATCTCGTACAGCGGGGCGCGGGCGATACAGATCCGGCCCGAATCTAACAGCGGTCGCATGAACCGGTAAAAGAACATCGACATCAACGCGCCACAATGAATCCCGTCCGCGTCGGGATCGAACAACATGATGATTCGGTCATAACGAAGACCTGACAGATCAAGCGTGTCATCCCAGCCCACACCGATTGACGCTACCAGCGCCCCGTACAGCTCGTTTCGTGCAACGATTGACTTGCGTGCCTTGTAAGCGTTCAGCGGTTTACCTTGCATCGGCAACACGGCTTGATCGAGTGACCTTCGCGCCCTGACCACGGACTTCGATGCCGAGTCACCTTCGACGATAAACAACTCGGCACCCGAACCAATCCCATGGTTCTGGCAGTCGTGCAGTTTGACTGGAACGATTCGAAACATTGACTTTCCTTTTTGATCCAGCACCCTAGACGGGTCACCAACGACAACGCCGCTCAACCACCGTGAACCGTCTTAACTAAATCATTAATTGCGTACGGCTTGGCCGCAACAAACGATTCGCCCGCCGCAACACCGGCAAGCGATCCAGTCACGACCGCGGCCGCTCGAACGCGGTCAAGAATCGACGCCCGATGCGCAAACTGACTTTTATAGCACTGGACCGAGGCAATCTTTTGCTCGATCGTGTCGGACACATCCACCGTGACATGATGCGACAAACCAGAAATCGAATCCGGCTCGACCGCCAAACGAAAATAGAGATGTCGCTGGACCGAGTGGACGGGCAGGTGATCAAAATGTTCGTCCCACTTTGTCAGCCGACTGTAGAAAATGGCACCGTCCGTGATCTGCATCGCTTGCCAGTGATCGGGCGATGCCAAGGGCGTCTTGTCACCAAACCCGATCACCATCTTGGGACGCCACTTGCGAAACTCGCGAGCCAACATGACACGCTGCTCGAACCCGTCGAACAGCCGCCGGTTGGCCATCGTCAACTGAATCCTTTCGTGAATCCCGAGTGCGGCTGCGGCTGCGTTTGCTTCCATCAACCGAGCCGCTGGCCCAGGGCTATTCGGCGTGGGCTCGCCGTCGGTCAAGTCAATGATGCCGACTCGGTAACCTTGGTGAACCAATTTTGCGAGCGTTCCGCCGCAGGCGATTTCGACGTCGTCGGGATGGGCTCCAACGGCAATGACATCAAGTGGCTCGGGAAGTTCGATCGGTGAGGTCATCTAGCAAGATTCCCGGGCATCAAAAGCAGGTAATTGGGCAGCATTTATCGTATCAGAGATCGATCGGACAACACGGAAAGGCACTTTTGGGCCGCGCAATCATCACAACCGGCAAGTTCCGTCGTCTCAATGAGCCCCTTCAAGAAAACTTGGCGAACCAAACGTGAAAAAGGATGGCAAAGCGGCGACTCGAACTAGTCTTGGTTGTGTCAGGGAGACGCGACCAACAACATGAACTCAACACCAAGATATTAAGCGTCCCCCCGTGCGAGGCGGGGTCGGTCTTTCGGGATCGGCCTCGCCTTTTTTTGTGCGCCGACCGATCAACGGCACTTTGATTTGGTGACCCGTTGCGTCAGCATTGTGATCGCTGACATACACTCGCTTGCACGTCGGCGCTTGTATCAAAACAGAACGCGTGACACCCCAACAAAAAAGCCCAGCCGCAATCAGATTGCAGCCGGGCTTCTTCGTTTGTCAGTTCCAAGAACCAGCCTAGACGCCGACTGGCAACTTGGCGTTCTTGACCGTCGCGATGATGGCGCTAGCCACCATGTACGGATCCGCGTTGGACGCTGGACGACGATCTTCCAACCAACCCTTCCAACCGTGTTCGACGGTGAAGATCGGAATGCGGATCGAAGCACCGCGGTCGGACACGCCATAGCTGAACATGTCGATCGACTGAGTTTCGTGCAGACCGGTCAAGCGTTGGTTGTTGTCGGCGCCGTAGACGTCGATGTGTTCCTTGATCCGTGGCTCGAATGCCTTGCAGACCGCTTCGTAAACTTCTTGGCTGCCGCAAGTACGCAGCAACGTGTTGGAGAAGTTGGCGTGCATACCGCTGCCGTTCCAGTCACCCTTGACTGGCTTGCAGTGATAGTTGATTTCGATGCCGTACTTTTCGCCACAACGGTCGAGCAAGTAACGCGCCAACCAAATTTGGTCGCCTGCGTCTTTGGCTCCCTTAGCAAAGATCTGGAATTCCCATTGGCCCTTCATCACTTCGGCGTTGATGCCTTCGAGGTTCAGGCCAGCTTCCAAGCACAGGTCCATGTGCTCTTCGATCAGGTCACGCCCAACGGCGCGGCCGGTGCCAACGCTGCAGTAGTACGGACCTTGGGGTGCAGGGTACCCGTCGGCAGGGAAGCCCAATGGCTTTTGAGTTTCAGGATCCCACAACGTGTATTCTTGTTCGAAACCGAACCAGAAATCGCCGTCGTCATCCATGATCGTCGAACGACCGTTGGATTTGTGCGGCGTATTGTCGGGGTTGAGAACTTCGCACATCACCAAGAAACCGGTGCCAATGCGGCCCGGATCAGGCACAACTTTGACAGGCTTCAGAATCAGGTCGCTCTTGCCGCCGGTGGCTTGTTGAGTCGACGAACCGTCGAAGGACCAGACCTTTGCGTCTTCAACTTTGCCGCTGAAGTCGTCTTCGATCTTGGTCTTGCTTCGCAGCGTCTGGGTGGGCTGATAGCCGTCGAGCCAGATGTATTCCAACTTGCACTTGGTCATAAATGATTCTCCCTTAAGTGAATCTAAGCTGATATTGACCGAGGAGAACGGGGAACTGAATCAAGACCAATCGGAAGTTTGAGCCGATTCGGACTCTTGCAATACAGCGTTCCCGCCGCCAAAAACACACGCGTTTACACAGGTCTACCACCACCCGCAGCCCCGACCGAAAAGCGTAAACGCTGTCGACCGACACAATTGTGGAGCACGCGTACCATCGCTCCACACCCATAAAATACCCGAAATCCCTCCCAAGGAAAGTGTCTGATCCAAAGTGGCTCAATCCATACCGGTCAGGGTGAATATGACAGCCCTAACCGATTCCCAAATTCATTAGCGTCGCCACTGGCCCCCTTGAACGCCGTAACAGGAATCCTGCTTTTCGGCTCAACGGGGGGACGAACAAATCCAATGCGGCTCTGGTTCGCTAATTTTGTTCCAGCGCTCCACGGTCGATCGAACCGGCAAATCGCCCGCGTCCATAGACGTCCAAAAAGAAATGGTCGCCACCGTCGATGCCGTTATTGACGGCCGGGCTGTAGGGTTCGGGCTCGAAACTGCCCGGACGAAACAGGGGATCGCCGTAGTAATTCGACGCGTCGTAAGGAACTTCGCGAACTCCACCATCGATGATATTGAACCCGAACCAAAAATCACGCGAGTTGTATTGCAACGCCGCACGCTTGCCCGAGTTTGCTTTCAAGATGTTGTTGTAAACGTAGACGCGTTCGCTTTCTGAAACGCTGACTTCGCCACCAAAATCAAACGAGCCAACGTTGCCAACACACGTGTTGTTACGAATTCGTACGTTCTGGCTGCGGAAACAATGCACGCCGTTGCCGCCATTGTCAAAACACAAATTGTTCTCGACCACCGACATCCGGTTGTACCCAACGCCGTTGCCGCCGTACTGCGAATTGTAAAAGTCATCCAGCACGATCCCATTGCCATCACTGGGCCGACCGAGTGCCGCGTTGTTGACGTAATTGCGGTTTCCGAACGAAGTATTGTTGCGGATGATGATTCCGAACGTTCGCGAGTCATTGCCGCGATACTGGGGCTGGTAAACCGAAATGCCACTGTGCTGGTTGGGGTCGTAAAACGCGTTGCCGTGCGTGATGTTCCACTCGGCCAAAATCCAGTCGGATTGGTCGAACGCGATTCCGCCGCCCCAGCAATCGCGAACTCGACAGTCTCGCACGGTGACGTGATGACAGCGGGTGAACGATACGCCCTTGGTCAGCCCCGAATTGGAATAATTGCTGACGTCAAAGCCATCGATTCGCAAATAGCTTTGGTCGGTCGCCGAAATCAGCCCAACCACACGAGCCGCTTCACGGCTCTCGGAACGCAACACAATCTCACCACCGGCATATCCAGATCGATTGATGTAGACCTGCTCGTAGTAAGTTCCGGCTAGAACCACGACTTGGTCCCCGCCCGAAGCTTGGTTGACCGCGTAGCGAATGTTCCGCCAAGGCGTCGAGCGATTCGTCGCTTGCGAGGCACTGCGAGAATCCGAACCAGAGGTTCCAACGTAGTAAGTAGCCGCGTGCCCGATCTGAACCGCTGAAATAACGAACAGAAACGCCAGCGAGGCAACACAATCGCGGAAGCGGAATCGAAACATTTGATTTCCCATGGGTTAGGCAAAGCTGATGCGCAAAGCCGTTGAGCAAATACAAAGAACGCTTACTTCCATGAGCGAAAACACCCAAACAACCTAACCCCAACATCCCGCCAGCCGAAGAGGGGTTCCTCCAATATTCGCTGCGATGCGACTCCGACAACGTGCCAGACCTATGACGCTGGGGCGATCAGGGGTCTAATCTGCTTTCGTCTTCCGTTACCCCCCGCCGTGACTCCTTGGACAAGGATGATTTCCATGTCGATGAACCCCAATAACCAATTCGATGCCAACCCGAATGCCCCCGGAAATTCGGACTCCTACGGCCAGGCTCCGCCCAAGAAAAGCAAAGCCAAATTCTGGCTTTTGGGCTGCGGAATCACTGGATTGGTTGGGATTCTGGTTTGTTGCGGCGGCAGCATCCTGATGACCCAGTTTGGGCTGTCGGTGCTGGCGGGCGAGTTTCAAAAGCAACTGGACGGCAATCCGGTCATCGCCGAACACATCGGCGACATCGAGTCGTTCAGTATGAATTGGTCCGATACGATCCAAGCTGCTCAGAGTGCCGACAGTGGTGCCGAAGAATTGGCGTTTGCGATTTCGGGCACCAAGGGTTCTGGAAAAGTCATGATCCAGCAAGACAAGTCGGGCGATGGCACCGGCATGCAGTCGGCTGTCTTGGTCATGGATGATGGCCAACGTTATCCCATCGAACTTGCCGCCAATCCGGCTGACGACCTGAACATGGACGACATCTTCGACGAAGGTGAACTGCCGGTCGAAATCCAGTAGACCTGTTCAGCAGACGCACTTCTTGCAGACGAAAGCTCTCCAACGCGGACTCCACCGCAACCGGAAAGCTGCGTTTGCAGTTCATCAATTTCACACTCATTTTACGACAAGAGAATCATCATGAAAGTTGCAACTTTCGACACCACCAAAGGCATCATCAAGCTCGAACTGTTTGACGACAAGACTCCGAAGACCGTCGAGAACTTTGAAACTCTTTGTGCCAAGAACTACTACGACGGCCTGAAATTCCACCGCGTCATTCCGGACTTCATGATCCAAGGCGGATGCCCGCAAGGAACCGGAACCGGCGGACCAGGATACAAGTTCGAAGACGAATTTCATCCTGAACTGAAGCACGATGGCCCCGGCGTTTTGTCGATGGCCAACGCGGGCCCCAACACGAACGGATCGCAGTTCTTCATCACTCACGTCGCCACGCCGCACCTGAACAACAAGCACAGCGTGTTTGGCAAAGTGATCGAAGGCCAAGACGTGGTCGACGCGATCGAGATGGGCGACACGATGACCACAGTGACCGTCACGGAAGAGTAGGCCAGCCATGCTGGTTCGGCTGGGTCTGATTCCGCTGGATTTCGTTCGGTGGATCACCGGTGCATTGATTGGCACTGCGATCATTGCGATCACGTCGCCAATCTTTGTGCGAAGCTATTTGCCGCGGGAATCGAACCGCGGCGTCTGGACTTTACCGGCCGGATCGGAATACCGCTGGCGCGGCGAGGGCTACGCCACCACTGCCATCGGCCCACACGGCATGCCGGGCAAGCTTGCGGTTCCGCCGGCAAGCCAAACGGGGAAGCGAATTGCTCTGTGGGGCGATTCGCAGGCCGAAGGCGTCTGTGTCGATGACGACCAGAAAATCTTTGCGCTCGCTGAAGACAAAAGCGATGGTCGATGGAGCGTCTTTCCGCTTGCCCAAAGCGGTGACGACCTGGGTGACTGGATCCGCCAAATCCCATGGGCCGACCAAACGCTTGGAATCACCGATCACTTCTTGGTGATCGCGGAACTGGTTGACATTCAGCTCAGCGAGCGACGGCCGAATCCGCCCGCTTGGTCACAAACCGCATCAACCAACCTGCCTGCGTTTATCCTTGCCGCGGCTCGCAATTTAGCGATGGACGCGGACGGAAATCGCCGGCAACTTCGGTTTAGCGTGGGGCCGGTTCAACGCGAACCGGCGGTGGTCTCGCCGATTCAAACACCAGCGACCTTTGCTGACCAACTGCGGCAATTGCGTGATGCCACGCCAGGCCGAATCACGATCTTCTACGCGCCTAAATTGCCCGAGGTGAATGGTGACGAAGTTCGTACCCAGGACGGCGACGACGATGCGTTTACGGTGATGCGATCAAACGCAAACGAACTTGGCATCAACGTCGTCGACGTGCGTCCGGCTCTTATCGAGTCTGGCGAACACGGCAACTGGCCGCACGGTTTCCCCAACGGACAAATCGGCAGCGGACACCTAAACGCGACTGGCAATGCAATCGTTGCCGCCGCGATCCGCGAGAGCTTGCGATAGACTTTCCAGCATGATTTTTACGCAAGCCGAATTCCTCGTCTTCTTCTGCGTCGTGCTCGTCGCGTCGTGGCTGTGTCGCAAGCGGTGGGCTCGCAACACGGTCTTGCTGCTTGCCAGCTACTATTTCTATGCCTACTGGGACATCCGTTTTTGCGGCTTGCTGGCCCTGTCGACCGCCATCGACTACACCGCCGGCAAGAAAATCCAAGCCAGCGACAACCCTGCGGTGCGCAAGCGATGGCTGACGCTAAGCATCATCGCCAACCTGGGCATGCTGGGATTCTTTAAGTACTGCAACTTCTTTGTCGATAGTGCGTCGCTGATTCTAGAACCTCTCGGGGTCAGCACCACGACCCTGCCGATCTTGTTGCCGGTCGGAATATCGTTCTACACCTTTCAAACGATGTCCTACACCATCGACGTGTATCGGCGCAAATTGCGTGCGGTCGATCATCCGCTGGATCTTGCGTTGTACGTCGCATTCTTTCCGCAACTGGTCGCTGGACCAATCGTGCGGGCGAGAGAGCTGCTACCACAAATCGCAGAGCTTCCCGCTTGGTCACGTCGCCGGTTCTATGGGGGATCGCAACAACTGCTGCGTGGTGCCGTCAAGAAAGTCCTGATCGCTGATCGCTTGGGCGAAATGGTGGACGTCGTATTCGCGGGGCCTGACCTGTACTCCGGTGCAACGCTTTGGATTTCCGCCATCGCTTACGCCGGCCAAATCTACTACGACTTCGCGGGGTACACCGACATGGCGATCGGTGCGGCAAAGATGTTGGGCTATCGATTCCCGGCTAACTTTCGGCATCCCTACCTTGCAACGTCGATGTCTGATTTCTGGCAGCGTTGGCACATGACGCTGTCGCGATGGCTGCGCGATTACTTGTACATTCCGATCGGCGGCAGCCGTGGCGGCAACGCTGTTACGTATCGCAACCTGATGATCACGATGACACTGGGCGGGCTGTGGCACGGCGCGGCTTGGACTTTTGTGATTTGGGGCGTTTGGCATGGCATTGCCCTGTGCGGCCAACGACTTGCAAGAACGTCACTGGAAAACCCGATGAACCTGGGTCGCCCGCTCGGCTGGAGCATCACGATGATGGTGGTTCTTGCCGGATGGATTCTCTTTCGCAGCCCCAACCTTTCCTCGGCAATCGAGTATTTTGCCGGCATGATGACGTGGCAATCAGGGATCCACTGGATGCCGCCGCTGACCATCTTGGCGATCACGATCATGGTCGCCGAACACGTCGCTTGGACCACGAAGCTGAGGCGTGCGATGCGATTGCCAGCCAACCGATGGTACTCGCCAATCGCGACGACCATCATGCTGTGGTCGCTGGTGCTTTACGCGCCGCAGGGCTTCCGACCGTTTGTTTACTTTCAGTTTTGACCGAAGTTCAGTCCTTGGACCGCAAATGATCCATCTGTTGCCAGCGGGTAAGTGAGTCTCTCAATTTTCGATACCGCGTAGGCCAGCGAAATGTTGCCCAGACGACAAACGGCAACAGCATGATTACGATCAGCAGCGCCATGACTTCGTACGCGAGAATGTAGTTTTCGATCCGCTGGACTGAGCGAAGCCGACCGAAAATCTGGACTGGAACCGCAATCATCACTGCAATCGCTCCGGTGAAGAACAGCATCTTTGCAATGCCGAACTGAAACCGATCACCCGAACCGTCAGCCATGCTGCCAACGACTGACTTGGGTGTACTTCGCAGCCGTGGATCGATTCGTGATCTGACGACGATCGCACCAGCCCAACATCCGATCAAGGCAAACAACAAGCCGACCACCTGAGCGGAACGGGTGAGTTGTCTGTCGAACGAAAACCAAACATCGTCGATGGGATGACCTTGCCAAACGACATACTGGATGAACACACACAATGCGCCGATCGTCGCACCGAGCGCGAACCCAATGAAAAATCCAGTCACCGCCGCCTGCATAACGAGCCGCGACGGAGACAGGACGACAGCCAGGACTCGCAACATCACCGCACCAAACAGGGATCCCACGATTACCCAAAGAATGAAAGAAACGACAAAGGGTTCAAAGAATCGCCACGGCAACTGAGTATCCCAAACTAGCCACGCAGCAGGGAATAACGTGAAAAGCATCGCGGCGCCCGCAAAACTAATCGCGCCGCAAATCGCTCCAGTTTCAACTCCTTTGTCGCGAAACTGGCTGGTATGGATCGCCAGAATCAAGTCGTCGGGCAGCTCCGCATCGCCATCGCCGAGCGAAACATCACACCGGCAACTGGCGACGTTGGCGTCCGTGTCGCCAAAACGGCCAAGCAACGGAATGCCGCATCGCGGGCAGGCTTTCAGCGTTCGGGCGGCTGCATTTTGAAGCACGATGGCACTCTTGCATCGATGGTCGGGGCGGAGTCAGACGTTGAGGCGATGGTCCTTGGTGGTCACTTTTTGGTACGACAGCAACAACGCGACAATCACTCCCATTGCGATCGCTGCGGCGATCACAAACATGATCATGATCTGATACTTGACTGCTTCGATCGGCGGCGCGCCGGCAAGCAACTGGCCCGTCATCATACCAGGGATGCTGACAATCCCGGCGACTGACATCGTGTTCAAGATTGGCACCATCGCGGTTCGGGCCGCGATCGCAAAGGCTTCTCGCGTGGCTTCCCACCGCGTCGCGCCGAGCGACAAACGCATTTCAATTTCGCCGCGACGCGACTTCAACTCGCCCACGTAGCGATCGACGCCCAATGAAATTCCGGTCAGTGAATTGCCAAGCACCATTCCCAACAGCGGGATCACGACCTGGGGCGAATACCACGGATCCGGGCGAACGATCAAACCGATCATGACCGCTGTTACCAGCCAACTGCTAGACCAGATCGAAATGATCGTGGTCAACCGGATCGACGGGTACTGATTTTCAATTCGCGAGATCGCCGACAAGCCAGCGATCACGGTCATCGCAGCGGCCAGCAACATGACCGGCGGAAAACTGGCTAACGCAAAGATCTGCTTCAGCACCAAACCCAACAACGACAACTGGACCGCCATGCGAATCGCACTGACGGCGATCTTTCCGCCTAGTCCCAAACTCAATCGCCACGACATCAGCCCATTGATGACCAGCAGCGCCGCCGCGATTGCGACTTCACCCCATGTCAGCGTCAGATCATTCATGCTTCACGCTCCCGTTTTCCAACCGAACCGTACGACTGGACACGCGACCGATTTGATCAGCGTCATGACTGGTCCAGATCCAGACTCGATCAGCGCCAGCGTCTTTCCATTGACGAGCGAGCATTTCGAACCGTTGCACCAGAGTCGCATCCAGTGAAGCGGTGGGTTCGTCCAGCAACATCACTTGTGGCGAAACCAGGATCGCGCGTACCAGCGCCACCAGTTGTTGTTCGCCACCGCTGAGCGTCGATGCATCCTGGTCAAGGATCGACTCGCCGCGTCCCAAACTGCTTAGCAATGCAATCGCTTCGGCACGATCGAACGAATCCGTCGCCGATGCAAACGTAAACGGCAACGTCAGGTTCTGCAGCACTGTGCCGGGCCCTAGCGCCGGACGCTGGGCCAAGTACACGACACTGCGCCGGAATGCGGGAACACGGTCAGCAGTCACGATGTCACCGCGAAAGCGAATCTGGCCATCGTCGACCGAGTCCAACCTCGCGATCGCGCGCAGCATCGTTGACTTACCGCTGCCACTGGGGCCGACCAGCCCAATCGCATCGCCAATGACAACCGACAAGTTGACACCCGCCAGCAACGTTCGTCCCGTTTTGGAATCGCGCCGCGTGACGTCGACCAGTTCAATTACGGACTGTTTCACCTTGGTTTCAATCCTCGCGGCGTTGCCGTCGCCGTATGGGGATCGTCCGGCCAATGATGTTTGGGATAGCGGCGGCGAAGTTCTTTCCGCACATGGGTGTAGGTTTCTTTCCAAAAGTTTTCGAGGTCTTCGGTGATTTGTTGCGGACGATAGTTCGGCCCTAGCAAATGCAATTGAATCGGCACTCGTCCACCAGCGATTCGCGGCGTCGTTGCCCAGCCAAACAATTCCTGAATTCGCACCTCCATCCACGGCGTCCGGCCTTCGGCGTACTGAACGGCAAACTGGTTGCCGCTTGGGACTTTTAGCTTTGCCGGTGCATGTTTATCGATCAATTGTTGTTGATCCCACAAGTAGCGTCCTTTGAAATGATCGAGCCACGGCGCCGAACGAAGCTGGGCAATCGAGGTGCGTGTTTGACACAGTCGCAGCAAGACTTCTTCGACGCCCGCGCGATCCAGTGCCGGCAGTTCCAAGTCCGGCATTCGCTCGGTCAAGAATCTGACGCGTTCGATCCACGCAGCGACGTCTTTGTCCTTTGCAGGAAAAACGCTTTCCAAATTCTGGGCTGCCTGCCGAGCCAAGATGGCGGCAACCTCTGGATTCGGCTCACACGCGATCGGCGACTCGGCCAACAACAGATCATCGAAGTACCGTCGCCGCCGTGCAACGACCGCTTTTAGCGAGGGATTGAAAAACGGCTCGTCGACTTCGCGGACCAGATCATCATCGAGCCAATCCACGTCAACGACGGATGCGGCCCGCACCGACGCCTCGGTGCCTTTGGCGTCGACGTCAATGCATAAAAACAGTTCGCCGTGCCGACACGCCGACGATCGATCCAGCTTCACGCCGCGACCGCCCACCATCAGACCTCGATCATCGCCCGGGTTTCGGCGCCGAGCAACGCGATCGGGATAGGCGGCCAACAATGCTCGCTTGAGCGAATCGCCGGCTGATTCGGTCGGATCCGGCGACTCGCCCGAGTCCACCATTCGCTCGATTTGCTTAGCGATCCTCAGCACGTTCTTTGCCTCGGGGACGCTCTGCACCGCCGACGAATCGCCACGCTGGAACCGTCGCATGCGATCGACACGATCCGAAACGTCGCAATCCGACAGTGTTTTGTCCGCGGTTACTGCGGATCCGCGAAACGGATCTCGTTCAGTCAACAGCGACGCGGCGATCGAGGCATCGGCGACCATCGAAAGCTGGGCGGCTTCGATCATGAAACGCGCCAGTCGCGGATGCAGTGGCAGCGTCGCCATGCGTTTTCCAGTCGCCATTATGTTGCCATCATCGTCGATCGCGCCGAGTCGCCGCAGCAATCGTGTTGCCAACTCAACCGACTCGGTTGGCGGTGG
>JBAUHR010000349.1:0-6027 GCA_049680385.1 Rubripirellula sp.
TCCAGGTCTCCATGCCCACTCCAATTCGTCTGTCATTGCGAGCCATCTGTCTCGCTGTACCAGTCCTCGCCGCGTTTCTGTTGCCAGCGGTCACGCTCGCCCAATCAGACTCGCCGACTGATCCGAGTGCCGAAGTTGCTCAGGTAGACGTTGCTCAGGGGTCTGAGGTCGCGGACGACGCTCTAGCAAGTGTCGATGCCGACTCGGCGTCCCCGTCGGAGGCTGCCGACCAAGCGGAGCCACCACTTACGCTTTCAAAACAGATCGACAACGCCTTTGGCACGTACGTCGTCGGCCCGACCGCAGCCGTGATCTTTTACGGATTTGGAACCGAGAAGTGGTTGGGAACGAAGATCCCGTTCGTGGTCGTTTGGCTTTTGTTTGGTGCGATCTTTTTGACCTTAAAGATGGGGTTCATCAACTTTCGCGCGTTCCGTCACGCGCTTGATCTGATTCGCGGTGCTTACGACGACCCGAACGAACCCGGCGAAGTTTCGCACTTTCAGGCGTTGGCGGCTGCCCTGTCGGCGACCGTTGGTTTGGGAAACATCGCCGGTGTGACGATTGCGATTGCGACGGGCGGCCCCGGTGCAACGCTTTGGATCATCATGATTGGTTTTCTTGGCATGACGTCGAAGTTTGCTGAGTGCACGCTCGGTCAGCTTTACCGAGTCACCGACACCGACGGGCACGTGCTCGGCGGTCCGATGCGGTATCTGCGCACCGGTTTGGCAGACATTGGCTATGCGGGGTTGGGCCGCGTGCTGGCTGTTTCGTTCATGGTGCTGTGTATCGGGGCCAGTTTTGGTGGTGGCAACGCGTTCCAAATCGGTCAGTCGCTCGAAGCGATCCGAGGCGATGTGCCGATTCTGCAAACGCATCCGGTTGTCTATGGGCTGTTGATGGCGTTTTTGGTGGGTATCGTGATCGTCGGCGGCATCAAAAGCATCGGCGCGGTGGCGGGCAAAGTCGTTCCTTTCATGTGCTTGGCCTACGTCACAGCGGCGCTTTACATCTTGGCAAAAAACTATGCCGCGGTTCCCGATGCGGTTGTTTTGATCGTGACCGAAGCGTTCACGCCGCAGGCCGCCTATGGCGGGTTCCTGGGTGTGTTGGTGATCGGGATCAAGCGAGCGGTGTTTAGTAATGAAGCCGGTGTTGGTTCAGCGGCGATTGTTCACTCGGCTGCCAAGACTGACGAACCGGTTAGCGAAGGGATTGTGGCGTTGCTGGAACCGTTCATCGATACCGTGGTCGTCTGCACGATTACTGCGCTCGTCATTGTCGTTACCGGTGCCTACAACGCGCCCGAGTTGGGGGCGGCGATCGAAGCTGACCAGGGTGCGAAGATCACGTTGTATGCGTTCGCTAACGGCGGCCACGAGTGGTTTCGCTATGTCCTTTACTTTGCGGTTGTCTTGTTCGCTTATTCGACGTGCATCAGTTGGTCTTACTACGGCGAACGCTGTTGGGTCGAATTGTTTGGAGAGCGAACATCGGTCATCTACAAGTTGCTGTTTTTGACGTTCACGGTTCTGGGATCGGTCATCACGCGTGGCAACATTCTTGACTTCAGCGACCTGATGATCTTGGGGATGAGCTTCCCTAACCTGTTGGGTGTGTTCTTGCTTAGCGGCGTCGTCAAGCGGCAGCTCGATTCCTATTGGAAGCGATACAAGAACGGCGAAATCAAGCGAATTGATGCGCCGAAATCATGAGCCGTGTTTGCATCATCAATGTCGTTGGTCTGACGCCTCGATTGCTTGAACATGCGCCGCGAATCCGAGCGATCGGATCTGCGGCGGCGTGGCAAAGCCCGTTGCCGGCGGTGACTTGCACGTCGCAGGCAACGATGTTGACGGGCCTTGCGCCACGCGATCACGGCATTGTCGGCAACGGCTGGTACTACCGCGATACGCAGGAAATTCGGTTTTGGCAGCAGGCAAGTTCTCTGGTTCAGGGGCCTAAGTTTTACGACGGCATCGAAACGGCCAAGATGTTTTGGTGGTTCAACCAATCATCGGGAGTGAAGTATTCGGCAACGCCAAAACCGCACTATGGTTGCGACGGATCGAAGGCGTTTGACATCTTGGATCACACCGGATGCGAGCTAACGAAGAAGCTCGGGCCGTTTCCATTCTTTTCGTTTTGGGGGCCCAACGCGGGCTTGCCCAGCAGCGATTGGATCGCCGATGCGACGGCGATCGTGATGCGAGAGAAACAGCCGCCGTTGACGCTCGCTTACCTGCCGCATCTGGATTACGACTTTCAGCGGTTGCCCGTTCATGATCCCGCGCGGGTTGCCGAAGTCGACGCCGCCGCAGGCCGGATTATTGATGCGGCGCATGAAATCGGTGCGACGCCAATCGTTGTATCGGAATACGGTTTGGTGCCGGTTAGCCGTCCGGTTTCGATCAACCGTGTGCTGCGTCAAGCCGGATGGCTGGGCATTCGAAGCGGTCCGTTTGGTGAGATGATGATCCCCGGTGAGTCGGCAGCGTTTGCCGTCGCCGATCACCAGTTGGCTCATGTTTACGTTCGCGATCCGGCGATGATCGGTGACGTTCGTGACCGTTTGCTGGCGACGCCGGGTGTTTCGCAAGTGGTTGCACCGGAGCAGCTTGAGCTTGACCATCCTCGCAGTGGTGAACTGATCGCGCTGGCCGAATCGGACGCTTGGTTCACGTACTATTACTGGCTCGACGATCAACTGGCGCCCGACTTTGCGCGGACCGTCGACATTCATCGCAAGCCTGGGTACGACCCTTGTGAATTGTTCGCGACCAGCAAGTTTCGCGCGGTCGCGCGTGTGGCGCAGAAAAAGCTTGGCTTTCGCTACAAGATGGACGTCATCCCGCTGGAGCCTACTTTGGTTCGTGGAAGCCATGGGGTTTACCCAGCCAGCCCAGATGACGGGCCGGTCGTCGTTGGTACTGGTGCGTTGCCGACGCGTATGCAAAGCTTTCCTGATTACGTCCGTCAGTTGTTTGATCGTGACGTTCGCTTTTCAATGCACTCGTTGAAGGATTCGTTGCGATGGGAATGATGAAAGAGTTTCGTGAGTTTGCGATGCGCGGTAGCGTCGTTGACTTGGCCGTTGGTGTTGTGATCGGTGCCGCATTCGGCAAGATTGTTTCCTCGTTTGTCGCCAACATCGTGATGCCGCCGCTAAATTTGTTGACGGCAAAATACGGCGTCAATTTCAGCGAAATGGCATACACGGTCAAAACCGAATCGCCAAAGTTGTTGCCCGATGGAACGATCGAAAAAGGGGCGGATGGTGCGCCCATGATGGCGATGCAGGACTATCCGATTCTGAACTACGGCCCGTTCATCCAGACGATCGTTGACTTCTTGCTAGTGGCCGCTGCGATTTTCCTGGCCGTCAAGGTCATGAACTCCGTGAAGGCTCGCTACGAAAAAGAGAAAGCCGAAGAAGCCAAAGAGCCATCCGAAGACGTCTTGCTGCTGCGTGAAATCCGCGACTCGTTAAAGAAGTCGTAGACCGTTTGTTTAGGTGGTTGCGACTTCGGCGGTTGGAAAGTATTGGTCGACCACGCTGTGGAACTCTTCGGCGGTCGAAACTTTGGCAACGTGCGTTCGGAAAAAACGGGCGCCGCGTTTGCCTTGGGCGTAACAGCACGCGTACTTGCGCATCAGCACGGTGCCTTTGTCTTCGCCGAACCGGTCGACCACCAGTTGATAGTGGTCGATCATCACGTCGCGTTGCTCGGCGATTGTAGGTTCCGGTGGGATCGGTTCGCCGCGTAGCGCCGCGGCCGCTTGGGCAAATAGCCATGGCCGGCCAAGGCAGGCGCGTGCGATCATCACGCCGTCGACATTGTAGTTCTTGAAAGCCGCGACGACCTTTTCGGCCGAGTCTAAGTCGCCGTTGCCGATCAGCGGAATGTGTTTCAGGTGCGCCTTGATCTCGCTGATTCGGTCCCAGTCCGCGTTGCCGGTGAACATGTCGGCTGCGGTGCGTCCGTGAACGGTTAGTGCCGCTGCGCCGGCTTCTTCGACCACTCGCGCGATTTCGTTGCAGTTGATTTGCGTTCGGCTGCAACCGAGTCGAATTTTGGCGGTGACAGGTGTTGGTGCGCAGGCTTTGACCAACTGGCTGATGATGGCCGACATGCGGTTGGGTTCGCGCAGCAGGTAGCTGCCGCTGTGCGCTTTTTCGGTGACTTGGCGAACCGGGCAGCCGAAGTTGATGTCGACGACGCTGACCTTGTATTCCTCGGTCAGTCGGCGACCGACTTTAGCCATCGTTTCGGGGTCGTTGTCCCAGATCTGGACCGCCAGCGGACGTGGCTCGTCGGCGACCCCCCACAGTCGGTCGGGGTGTTCGGCTTCGTTTTCGTCCATCCAGACGAACCCGCGAGCGTTCACCATTTCGGTCGCCAGCAGTCCAGCGCCGCCAAATTGGCGAACGATGTGGCGAAAAGCCGCGTTGGTGAATCCCGCCATCGGAGCTTGCAGGATCGGCGGGTCAACGACAAGGTCGCCGATGCGAAGCGGTGGGGGCGGAAAGCTGGGCATAAGACGAAACTAATATTCGGGACTCTACTCTCCCCCTCTGGGAGAGTCGGGCGCCGAAAGCGAGTGGGTGGTTTTGAGCATCGTGAATGCCGAGGCTATTTGTAAACAAGCCATGCGTGGCTGGTTTTCAGTTCGGCACGAAGACTGATTGTGTCTGCTAAGCCGCGTTCTGCCAACTCACTTTTCTCGGCCACCGCTATTTGTCGGACTTTGACCAGGCACCGGTTACCAAGCTTTTGACCAGCTTGCGATCACGGAGTAGTCCGTTTCCAGTTGGATGCCGTCCAGGTCTTGGGCGACGGTGGGGACGAATTCCAGGTTGAAGTAATGCCCGGCGGCCATGATTTGGGTTCCCAGGCCGAGGTTGTACCAGTATCCGCCGCGGAAGCTTTCGACGTTCGTCGAGATCAGCATGTCGGTCGTCGCCGGGTCGGCACCGTCGTAGTCCGTTCGCCACAAGTGCTCGCCACGCAACGAGACGGACCACTTGTCAGTTAGCAGCACGCTGGTCCACGAATTGAGCCGGAACTCGTCGCTGACACTGTACCCGCGATAGTTGCGTCCGACCGGCAAGTCGGTTTGGAACTGCACCCCGCCGCTCCACCAATCGCGATAGTATTTCCAGGTCATGCCGGGCTTTGCGTTGAACGTACCGCTGCCCAGTCGCATCGGGTACGGCAGCGGTTGGGATACCAGTCCACCAGTCGGTGCGGTTGATTCGCGGTAGATGTCACCGGTCGGGATCGAGCACCCAAGGTTGAAAATAAAGTCTTGCGTTTCGGTGCTGTACAGTCGCAGCAAAGCACCGATCGATGTGTCGCCAAAGCCGCTGTTGTGAGTCGTGAAATCGCCGCCCCGCCCGGCTGGGTTTCCATCGCCGCGGATGTGGTCCATCGTCAAGCTTGGCAGCATCGCCATCGTGTACAGCGTCACGTCATCGGTCAGGCCGTACATGAGGTGCGCCATGTGCATTTCCATGGTCATTTGCGTCGGCGCAGCACCGGCGTTGGTGCGGATGCCGTCGACGACAATGCCCGGCGGTGGTCCGGCTGGGCCGAGCGCGTCTTGGTCGCTGACGGAGTTCTCGCCGATGCGATTGTCTTCCATCGACATGATCATGTACTTGTACTCGACCATCCACTCGCCTTTGCTGTGCAAGTGGTCACCGACAATGCCGGCGGGCGCGTGCTTGTCCGCTAGGCTTTTGCGATTGGGGTGGTCGGCGTTGGCGGAGACGCCAAATAGAAATAGGCAGGCCGCCGAAGCAGCAAATCGAAAACGCATCGTTCAGGCTCGTCCTTGAGTCATTGAAGGTACGCTCAAGGTATCGAGTCGTTTCATCTCCCCGGTGCGATCAAAATGAAACCACCGACGCAACCGTTACCGTCGTCAGAATCGGACTCAGGCTTTCATGGGCAACCCTACGTGGCCCTGTGGCTTCGTTCGCAGGGGTGTACGGTGTGTGTTCGTCGGCTGCTTTGCAGC
>JBAUHR010000350.1:0-16464 GCA_049680385.1 Rubripirellula sp.
TACCGATACCGATACCGATACCGATACCGATACCGATACCCGCGGCTAGCGCCGTCGGCTCAGAAAGCCGTGCTTCCCTCTACTGCGACCGACCCTCCGGCGGGAAGGGATAAGACAAACGCTGCAAACGCTGCAAACGCTGCAAACGCTTGCAAAATAATGACTCAAAAACCGCACAACCTCTTCGAAGGATGACCTGAGCCTAAGCGAGGGTAGGATTCCAGCACTGAACCCTGTCCTCGCTGACTCCTCTCTGCTTCCTCACTGACGCTCGACTGCCCCAGGGAATCGGCGTGGGGCTTGATCCGGCTTGTGGCTTTGTTACCGTTTGCCTACTGCCGCCCGGTATTTTGGGGAACCGGTGTTTTGGAGAACCGCTGTTTTGGGGAACCGGTGCTGGGGGTTTTAGTGTTTTCGGCAACTTGCGGTCATCAATCACTCTGTAAGCCGTTTTGGAATTAAACATCATGTCAACCGTCTCGCCACCGACCAAACGCCGACGCAGCGACTACCCAAAGTCCGAGAACTTGTGTGAACATTGCACTGCCAAGTGCTGTCACTACTTTGCGTTGGCAATCGATGAACCTGACGTTCGCCGTGACTACGATTTCATGCGTTGGTACTTGCTGCACGATCGGGCCAGTTTGTTTGTTGACGACACGACGTGGTACTTGCTGGTCCACACAACTTGCAAGCACTTGCGCGACGATTACATGTGCGGCATCTATGAAACACGTCCGCAGATTTGTCGCGACTACACGACGGCGGAATGTGAATTCGAAGACGACTGGTGTTACGAAAAGTACTTCGAAAGCCCCGAGCAAATTGACGAATACGCCGACGCACTGTTCGGTCCTCAGTTCCCCGAGGCAGATCGCAAACCCAAGCACTCGCTGAGAAGCCGAAAACCATCGGGATTGCCGATCGCTTAGGAGCTTGTTTCCAAATAGCTTTGGCGTTCACAAGCTTAAAATGCCCTGTCCGGGCGATGCTCTACAGGCGCTGCTTCCGGGCGCTGCTGCGTCCGACTCTCCCAGAGGGGAGAGTGATATCTTGACCTACTCTTTCATTTGAGTCCTCCATCTCATGCCGCTGATTCAACCTCGCACTTTAAAAGGCTTTCGCGACTACCTGCCGGCCGTGATGATTCCTCGCGAGCAGATGATGCAGACGGCGCGGACGGTGTTTCGGTCCTTCGGGTTTGCGCCGATCGATACACCGGTGTTGGAGTACTTAGAGATTTTGTCGGGCAAGGGTAGCGATGAAACTGACCGACAAATTTACCGCTTTCAAGACAACGGTGGTCGCGACGTCGGCATGCGTTTCGACTTGACCGTTCCGCTTGCTCGGTTTGCCGCCCAGCACATCGGTACGTTGGGAACTCCGTTCAAGCGTTATCACATCGCGCCGGTTTGGCGGGGCGAGAATCCACAGGCGGGGCGTTACCGAGAATTTGTGCAGTGCGATTTCGATACCATCGGCACGACTTCCGTCTTGGCCGACATCGAAGCCGTCGCGGTCATCAATCAATTGTTAGAAGCGATCGGGTTCGACCGGTTCACGATCAGCATCAACAACCGCACGATTTTGTCGGGATTGTTGGAACAACAAGGCTTGGCCGACAAGACCGTACCGGTGCTCCGCAGCCTGGACAAACTGACCAAGATCGGCCGCGAAAAAACGCACGATGAAATGTGCCGCGTGGCGGAAATCAGCAGCGAACAAGCCGATGCTGTGTTGGCACTGGCAAGTTGTGACGGCGAGGCCGAAGATGTCTTGGCTCAGTTGCCAGCCATCACTTCCGGCAACGCGACGGCTGCGGCGGGAATTGAGCGACTGACCGAAATTTATCGCGGCGCGCTGGCGTCAGGGGTGCCGCCGCGACGTTTGAAGTTAGACGTCTCGATCGCTCGCGGATTGGATTATTACACAGGCGTCATTTTCGAAACGACGCTCGATGACTTGCCCGAGATCGGCAGCATCTGCAGCGGTGGTCGCTATGACAATCTGGCTGGCCTGTACACGAAACAGCATTTGCCGGGCATCGGCGCGTCGCTGGGATTGGACCGATTGTTGGCCGCGATGGAGCAACTGAATCTGTTGCCCGATGCGTCAACACCCGCGCCCGTTTTGATCGCCTACTTTGACGAAACGCATCGTGACGACTATCTGAAAATGGCTGCCAATCTGCGGTCCGCCGGCATTGGGGCCGAAGTCTATCCCGAAGCCAAGAAGCTTGGCGCTCAATTGAAGTACGCCGACAGCCGTGGGTTCACCGCGGCGATTGTTGCCGGTGGAAACGAATGGGTCGAGTCGCGCTGCCAAGTCAAGACGCTGGCAACAAAGCAGAGCGCCGATGTCGCCTACTCGCACGACAATCCGGATGCTGTGGTCGCAGCTTTGCAGGCGATTCTAACGCAGCCGGTTTCGTAGCGGCTTGATGATTTGGCGAGGCACGAACTTGGCCAGTTGTTCGTCATCGTCACTCAGTGCGGCGATTTGTTTCAGCAGCGAACTGCTGATGTGCGCAAACCGTTCAGCGGCCATCAGGAACAGCGTTTCGATGCCCGGATCGAGTTGATGGTTGGCCATCATCATCGTGAACTCGCCGGCGATGTCGGTCAGCGGCCGGATGCCACGGATCATCACATGGGCGTCGACGCTGCGAACAAAGTCAACGGCCAATCCTTGGAACGTCTCGACTTGCACGTTTGGCAGTTCGGCCGTCACTTCACGCACCAATTCGACTCGTTCGGTCGGCGCAAACAGTGACGTCTTCTCGGCATTGGTGCCGATACCGATTACCAACTGGTCAAACAGCGGCGCCGCACGCTGGATGATATGCAGATGCCCCAACGTGATCGGGTCGAACGAGCCGGTGTAGACGGCGATGCGTGGATCAGGCATCACAAGGGGCCAAACAAAGGAAGTGGGACGGGCCGGTTAGCAGAACGAGCGAGCGACTTCGACCAGACGGGCGAGGTCGTCTTCGTTATTGTACGCATGAACGCTGGCTCGCACGCCCGTGCCTCGGCAACTGGTGACGACATTTTTTTCGAGCCCTCGTTCGCGAAACGCGGATGCATCGATTCCCGGGACCGAAAAATTTAGGATGCCGCTGCGTTGATGGGCGAGTTCCGGTAGCTCAGTGGTCACGCCAAGAGATCGCAATTGCTGGTCCAAACTTTCGACGAGTCCGACCACTCGGTTTTGAATTGCGTCGGTTCCGTGAACACGGCGGATCTGCAGAAAAATCTCCATGCTGGCCGCCAGTGCCGCGCCGCCGACCATATTGGCCGAACCGGGTTCGAACCGAGTCGCATCGTCTCGCAGGTCGAAGGTGGGGGCGTTGAAATTTGCAGGATTCTTGACACTGCCCCAGCCCACGTTGGTACATCGAAGCAGGTCCAAGTGTTGGCGGCGGATCATCGCAACGCCAGCTCCTTCCGGGCCAAGCAGCCACTTGTGGCCGTCTGCAGCTAAGAAATCGACCCGCGTTTGGGCTAGATCAAGCGGGAACATCCCAAGTCCCTGGATCGCATCCAAGAAAACCAGTACACCCTTTTCGTGGGCCCGGCGGACCAGGTCGTCGATGTCCAGGCGGAACCCGCTGGAATAACCAACCCAACTGACGGCGATGATTTTTGTCGATTCATCGATAGCATCGATCAGGTCATCGACGTGAACTTCGCCGCACCCATTGGCCGCCGCTCGCCGGGGTACCACACGTACCTCGACGCCCTTGGATTGCTGGTTCATCCAAGGAAACAGATTGCTGGGAAATTCGCCATCCGGAAGGATCACGTTATCACCGGAACGCCACGGAAACCCCTCGGCGACGATGTTGATGCCAGTGGTGGTGTTTGGGACCAGGCAAATCTCGTCCAAGTCGCAGTTCAGAAGCTCTGCCGATGCGTCACGCAGACGCCCCAGGCCGGCCGACCACTGCGGCCAAACCGTGTCACCTTGGCGCAACGCTTGATTGGCCCATCTGTCGATGGCTTTGGCCGCTGGACCGCTTAGCGGAGCGACGGCCGCATGGTCAAAGTACGTCCATTGGCCGGTGATTGGCATTTGTTCACGCCACCACTCCCAGGGGGCGTTTTGCAATTTTTTGGGGTCTGCCTCAAACCCGGCCGCCGAGCTGGGTGTTATCCTAGCCGCCTTGGAATGATCGGCTGAAGAAATTGCCGAGCTGTTTTTACCCGTCGCCATCAAGAAATTCCGTAAAAAGACACGTCAAGTTCCGAGCAATCGTCACATCCAGACGCTACTCTTTGCCGGATTACTTTAGCGGGCCATGATAGGCTTGGGAAACGCGGCGAATTGCAACTATACTGCGACCCACCAATGAATTCGGCACCCTGATGACCAATCCCCTGATCTCTGACTTTCGACGAGGAATTTGATGCCCAAGGCTCTTTGTCTTATCAGCCTTGTGGCGTCCATTCTGATTGTCGTGCTGTTCTTTGCCGACGCCGCGATGGGGTTTGCCGGTATGCAAGACGTTGCGCCAATGCGTTCGGCTAGCTTGATGATGGACATCGTGTTCATCGTGCTTGGATCGGCGATGATCTTCATGAGCTGGAAAACCTATCGCGAGCAGCGGTAACCGGCCGACGGACGATCGACTGCCGCGATGCATTCAGCTTGCGGCGAATCAGTTCTGTGCCATTTCCTTTGCCCGTCTGGCAACGGCCAGAAATTGATCTCGCGTCTTCGTGTCTAGCATCTGCTTGTCGACTTGTTTCAGTTGCTTGATAGCGGCAATCGGATCCGCCGGATTGACCGTTAAGTGCAGGCTGGCGATTCGAGTTCGCCACTGCGGCGCGTTTGCAGGGTAAGCATCACTGCCGATCGTCAGCAACTTGATGGCGGGTTTGATGTGTTGGTTGCGGATCAACCCGGCCGCTAGGCGTGTAAGCGAAGCGGGGAGCAACACAAAGTGGCGATCCACTTTTCGTTCGGCCGCAAACTTGCCGATGGCGCCAGCGAAATCACCGTTCGCCATCAAGGCGTCGATTTCCTGTCGCGTTTGTGCGACCGGGTCAACCAAGACAGCGCCGTCGTCAAAGTCCGGCAGGCTAAGGTCATCATCAAACAGATTGACGTTTGCGGCCGCTCGAGCGCCAGCGATTGCAACCGGATCGATTGGCAATGCATCGGGCGCTAATACATCGGGTGCCAATACATCGGGTGCCAATACATCGGGTGCCGATGGCGAAGGCTTCGCCGTGGCCGCGACGTTGGGCTGGATTTGATGTGGCATTTTCGGAATCACCGCCGGCGGCGGCCCTTTCGGTTTGATCGATTCTAAATGTCTGGCCCGCTCTTCTCGTTCGCGTTTGGCGACCGCCTTGGCTTTGAATGGCTTACCGCCCCAGATTGAAATCAGGTCGTAGCCTTCGCAGTCGACCCACCCCCAAACCAACATGGCCGCGCCGCATGCACCGCCCACGATAAAACCGTTTAGGTGCAATGCTTCGCTGCTGAGCGGCATCCCCATCAACCAAAACATGAATGCTTCTTTGACGACAAACATCGCGCATACCGTCGAGATCGCCCATTCGCGGATACCACCGTCGGGTGCTGGCATGAACAAGCCCCAGCGAAAGTAGACGTCAAAGTTGTTGCTTGGCGCCCAAATAACACATACAGCCAGCAACCCAAAAATGACCGCTGATGCCCCCAGGGATCCAAACCCTTCTTGCATCAGGTCCTTGCGCCATTGGCTCTTCAGTTCTTTCTTGACGTCTTCATCCAGCGGGCTGTCAGGGGAATCAAACATCTCCACCAACTCGGCCGCCTCGCTGCCGGTGTCGAACGGCAACATCATGGTTTGCTGAGTAAATCCCTGGAAGGTTCCGATCGCCATGTACAACGCCAACATGCGTGCCCAGCCGATCTTGCCCTCAACGACTAAACCAAACGGAAACAGAAACAGCATGTTTCCGATCAGGTGAAGCCAACCGATGTGCAGGAAATTGTGCGTCACCATCTGGATCGGATGGTAGCCATCGCCAAATGCCAAGATCCAAGGCGTCACATCAACGCCGGTCATGAAGATTGCCCAGTGGACCACCACGTTGATCACGACCATCACCGATGTCACGATCGGATAGTGGTACAACGGCGCGTCGGTGCCGTAGATGAAGAACATAGGGATGCGTTCCAAACGGGCGGTCGGAGTTGGCTGGAAACCAGCATAACGTGCCCGATCGGTGATCTCTAGGTTCTAGCGAATGTCAGGGCTTGCTCGCCACAAAGGCAATTTGTCAGGGTGCGGTAGATACCCTCTGTCAGGCTGCATCCTTTGCCACCGCCCGGATAATGGTCACCCTTGTTGCGACCCGATCGATCCAATCGTTTCAATCGATATCGGCAGTTCGGCGATCTCGCGTTTTGGCAGTTCGGTCAGTTGTCAACCTGATTTGTGACATATTGTTTCAAAAGGGCATTCTCTCTCTTTTATCAATCAATTTTCACCAATCAATTGACGTGCAATCGCTGTAAATGAGCCACGGTAAGGTATCCGTATCGATCGACCAAATCGCTGTCGGGGTGACGTGTAGTCAGCCGATTGTGTCGGATACGGGTGTCTTGTTGGTTGGTGCCAACACACGCATTACCCAGCAGGTCATCACCGGACTGCGAGAGCGTCAGATCGATTCGATCGCGGTCGACCCGCGCGACTTGGCGGTCCTGAGTGGTAGTGGCAAAGCTGCGCAATCGCCAACGCGTGAGCGTGCGAAGAAGGACGGGCGATGGGATCCCAAACGTCCAGTCAAAGACCAGTTGGTGGATCGGCACGGCGAACCGTTAAGCAGTCAACGAAGCGCACAGCTTGACTTGAATGTTTCGGCTGCGAAGCGCGCGTTAGATGATTTTGGATCGCTGTTGATGCGTGAACCGATTCGGTCGGTTGCTGGGTTTGTTGAACTGTTTGAATCTTACGTGGATTCATTCGTCGACGACATCGATCAAACGGTCGGATCGATGGCACTGCAATTGGCCATCGAAGAGTCTTCCGAACGGTCATTGAAGCTTGCGGTTATCGGAATGTCTGTCGCTTGTGAACTAGGGCTTAGCGGATCGCAGGTTTTGGAAGTCGGAATGGTCGGGTTGCTGCATGACGCTAGCCTGTCGGTGATGGATCCTGAACTGCGCAAGCCCATCGAACTGTTAAGCGAACAGCAGCGATGGGACTATCAAAAGCACCCACTGGTTTCGGGAAAATTTGTCGCTGGCGTCACCGGGGTTCCCCCCAATGTCTCGATGGCGATCGAGCAAGTTCACGAACAATACGATGGCTCAGGTTTTCCTCGTGGCGTCAAAGCACAGCGGATTCACTTGTACGCCAGGATCCTGAACGTTGTCGATGCTTACCTGCAGCTAACGACGGCAAACTCCATTCGCGCAGGCATCCTACAGCATGACGCGCTGGGGCTGCTGCTACACCAAGCGAGTCGTGGGTTGTTCGACCCTCAGGTCATTCGAGCTTTCTTGAATGTCGAGTCGTTGTTTCCACTTGGCAGCCACGTCGAGTTATCGACGGGACAATCGGCAAAGGTAATCCGTCGTCCGCGAGTCGGTTTCGCATTGCCCGTGGTGGAAACAAAGGAGGGCGATCGCGTCGATTTAGAAAGCTCTGAAATCAAGGTGATACGCCCGATCTCTAACAGCAGCGACGAACCGACTCGGCTTAGCCAAGCAACAATGGAATCGTGTGATTGGAACCCTGCCAGCGACTCGATGATGGTCTAGGGACGCCCGCTAAATCGGTCTGAACCGATATTGAAAAAGACCGTATAATTGGGACTGTCTTTGGTTTGGTCCCTTTGATTTCAGGTTTCGTGTGCATGCGCTGGATTCCCTTCCGCTTTTACGCGTTGGTGGCGATCGCGGTTTCTATCGTGGTCGTACCTGCTATGCCGTTGGTTGCCGCCCAATCGAGCGGTTTAGAAGACGTCATTGCCTACAATCAAGCGGTTGATCTTTATCGAGACGGACAGCTCGGCGATGCGGCCGCATTGTTTCAGACCGTCGCTGCCTCGAGCGATTCCGCGCTTGCCGCCAAAGCTCGATACAACTTGGGCAACTCGCTCTATGGACAAGCGGTCAATGCGATCGAATCGAAGGATCCCGAGGCAAAGTCGACTGCGGTGGAAATGTTGCGATCGGCGATCGCTCACTACCGCAGTGGATTGCGGCTTGATCCGTCGGATGATGATGCACGGGCGAATATCGAGTCCGCTGCCAAGCTAATCCAGCAGCTCGAACAACCCGATTCGCAACCATCCGAATCGCAGCAACCCGACAACGAACCAGGTGACGAATCGGCCGAACAAGACTCGAAGAACCAGGAACCCAGCAACCAAGATTCCGAAGGCGAACAGTCGCCGGGTGACGAGTCTGGTCAGGGACCAAAAGATCCTCAGGATTCCAGCGGTGCCGATCAACCACAACAGTCACCGGAATCGTCAGAGCAAGGCGAAGACGCGGAGCAGTCGAAGGGCGACCAACAGCCTGAAGAATCAGGGAAAAAGAACGGCGAATCCGATCAGCAGACAGATGGAGACTCCGACGGCGCTGAGCAAGATGAGGCATCACCCAGCCAAGACGAAGCGAATGGCCAGGAACCAGGTGATCAACAGAAACCAGGTGATCAAGACGAAGGGAAGGAAGGTTCGCCAACCCAGCAAGACCCGATGCCGGGGCAAGATCAGCCGGGCAACGAAGAACCGCTGGACGGCCAGCAGCAGGGGAACCCTGATGATAAAGGCGAAACGAGTGCCGGTGAGCTTACCGAATCCGAGCCCAGTGAGTCATCTGCCGATCAGCCGGACAGCAGCGAGGTGGCTTCGGTCGCGGCTGAACAGTCCGGCGAGATGACACCACAGGAAGCTCGGAAAATGTTGCAGGCGATCCGTGATCGAGACATGATTCGGCGACTTCGGCAAAAAGCCGCGGCTCGTGATCAGCGAGTGATGGTCGACCGAGATTGGTGAAGTTGAATTGAGCCTTTGACCCGCGAATGCCTGCCTCGATTTATTGGAGGAACCCGTCTAGTGTATCTGTGTCGACCATTCCGTTTTACACGATCGTTGATTGTCTTTTCGGCGATCGCCTTTTTTCTGTCAGGTTGGTCCGTCGCGAGCGCCGCCGACGTTGCTGTTGCGATCTCGTCGAAACAGGCTTACGTCGGAATGCCTATTACGCTGCAGATCCGAATCGACGATGCGACGGGGACCGTTCAGCCCGAGATTCCAGACGTTGATGGGCTGTCGATCGCCTCGGCTGGCCGACCGCAGATTAGTTCGCAAACGGTGACCTTCAATGGTCGCCAGCAGACCAATCGAACGTCGATGATCTACCAGTATGAAGTGACGGCCGAGCGGGCTGGTGAGTTCGTGATTCCGCCAATCAAAATCACCGGGGGCGGAGCCGCAACGATTACCGAAGCGGTGCGTTTTACGGCCGAGAAGAGTGAAACGGGCGATACGATGGTGGTCGAAATCGTTGGCGAAAAAGACAAGGTGTTCGTCGGTCAGTCGCTTAATGTCACGCTGAAAATCTGGGTGCTACCTTTTCACGACGAAGAAAGAAATCTGACGCTCGGCGAATCTGAAATGTGGCGTTCGATTTCAAAGCAAACAAATTGGGGGCCGTTCGAAAAGTCGCTTGAAGAACTTGCCGGAAATCGTCAGCGACCGGGCGGGCGAGAGGTTACCCGAGTGGATTCGAAAGGCAAATCGCGAAACTATTATCTCTACGAAATCGATGCCACGATCTATCCGACCCACGCCGGAAAAATTAGCGCCGACGATGTTCGGGTCGTGATGAATTATCCGGTTTCGATTGGTCGACGACGTGATCCGTTTGCGTCAATGTTCGAAGCGATGGACTCGCAGTTTGGGCGATCGGCATTTCAAGATGATTTCTTTCGTGGCTTCACGTCCGGCCTGGCAGTCAGTTCCGTGCGTCCGGTTGTGGCCGAAGCGACGGCTCAGTCAATTGACGTCGTAGCAATCCCGACCCAAGGACGCCCTGAAGACTACGTCGGTGCAGTCGGACAGTATTCGATCGACGCCGAAGCGTCGGAAACGAATGTGAAAGTTGGTGATCCGATCACTTTGACGCTGACCATCAACGGGACTGGCCCGATGGATTTGGTTCGAGCGCCGCCGCTCGCGAGACAGTCTTCGCTGACTGAAAAGTTTAAGGTCGCGGAAGACGATCTTGCAGGTTTTGTTCAAGGTCAGCGGAAGTTGTTCCAAACAACGATTCGCCCCAAGGCGGACGACGTGTCAGAAATTCCGCCGATCACTTTTAGTTTTTTCGATCCCGAAACTAGCAAGTTTGTGACGGTTGCCTCGGATCCCATTTCCATCGACGTGCAAGCCGGTGACGTGTTGGCACTCGACTCGGTTGTCGCAAGTCGGGCCGCGACGGTCCGTGCGGACGAAACGGAACCAGCCAGCGGCGGGCTTGGTTTGGGATGGCTCACATCGGCAAGGTCTGTTCAGACGGTTTTTGACGGATCCGACGTGCTAGTAAACCGCGGCCGAGCCCGCGTTTTCGGCCGCGGCGTTCTGGTCGCCATTGCGTTGCCGCCGGTGCTGTTTCTTGGCGTGTGCTTGTTCGTTTCGCGGAGTCGCTTTGCGGCATGGTTGCCCGCGAAACGCCGGTTTGAACGCGCGGTCGCCGTGGCCGATTCGCGGGTTGAAGTGAAGGCAGCATTGGCCAGGATGATTGCCGCGCGTTTGAGCGCCGATTTCGGCCAGGTCAGCAACGATTCAATCGTCGGGCTGTTGCGACGCAACGGCCAGAACGGGTTAGCGATACGAGCCGAGCGTTTCTTCGCATCCACTGAACCGGAACCTGGCAGTGACCGGCAAGATGACCTGGCGGCGTTCAAGGATGAAGCGAAGTCGATCGCGTCTGGAGTGAAGAAAACAGCGCACGTGAGGGCTCGCAATTTGAAATCTTCCAAGGTCACTGCATCGATCGCGCTCGCTCTAATTGTTTCGATGGCGTTCGGTTCTGTAGCGACTGCCGAACAGTTGGCGATGACAGATGCTCAGCGCGAAGCAATGTTAGCCAGTGCGACGGAGCTCTACCGTGCGGCCTCCCGGGACTCGGCCCAGGACTCCGGCCAGGATTCCGGCCAGGATTCCACAGTGGATTCCACAGCGGGTTCCACAAAGCAATCGTTTGCCCAAGCGGCACAGATGTTCGAGGCAGTCGTTGATTCCGGCGTCGTGAACGATCGGCTGTTCTTTAATCTGGGTAATGCCGCGTTTCAGGCAGGCCAGCAAGGGAAGGCAATTGCAGCGTATCGAAAGGCACTGCGGATCGATCCCGAGAACACGATTTACCACGATCAGCTCAAATTGGCAGACCCTCAAAAGAAAGCGAACTCGTTAAGCGAGCGAGCAGAGTGGTTCAACGACGCCGCACTTCGGCTGGTTCCGCCGGCTGCGATGCGAGTGGCGGCGTTAGGAGCTTGGTCGCTGGGATGGGCGGTTGCCGCGGCGACACTGTTGCATGGCGGATCAACTCGATGGAAACGCTGGGGGCGAGGCGTCGCGGTCGTGTTGGCAACGGTGTCAGTTGTTTTCGGGGCGTCATACGCCGTTCGAGTGTTGCCGTTAGTTAACGATGGGACCGCTGTTCTAGTTTCCAACGATGTTGCCGTTCGCGAAGGCGATGGGCAAGAGTTTGCAGTTACCGAACAGCTCGAGGACGCAGCAGGCGAGTTAACCGAAGTTGTTGCCCGCCGTGGTGGCTGGACTCATATTCGTCGTTCAAACGGTGTCCAAGGATGGGTTGCCAACGAAGCAGTCGAGCTGATTTAGTGCGATTGCAGCTTGGTGTTCGGCTAGGGAAATGCGTCAACGGTTTATCGATTGGGTATCGCGACACGTGAGTTTTGAAGCTGCGTTTTTTGATTTGGGGGCGAACCCCCGTCCATCTACCTCGCTCAGCCCAACAGGCTGGGAAATCCTTTAGCGATCTTAACGAATCACAAAAAACGGCGATGTGGAAATCACATCGCCGTTTTCGTATCAGTTAACCGTTACTCGACTCGCGAGATTACTTGGCCGCTTCGAGATCAGCCTTACGTTTCGCTTCGATGATGTCTTCTTGGATGTTCGATGGGACTTGGTTGTAAGTCGCCAATTCCATCGTGAAGGTTCCTTGGCCCTGCGTCATACTTCGCAGGTCAGTGGCGTAGCCAAACGTTTCGGCCAACGGCACTTCGGCTTTGATGATGCAGTTGCCGTCTAGCACGTCGGTGCTGGTCATCAACCCACGTCGTTTGATCACGTCGCCAACGACTGGTCCTTGGAACGTTTCGGGGCATTCGATTTCGATGTTCATGATCGGCTCGAGCAGCTTCGGAGCGGCTTGCTTGAAGTACTCGCGGAAGCAACCTTGAGCGGCCGTGTAGAAAGCCTTTTCCGACGAGTCAACGTCGTGGTAGCTACCGTCTTCCAGGTCGATCCGCGTTCCCACCACGGGGTAACCGGCCACGGGGCCTTTGCCCAAGCTGTCGCGGAAACCCTTTTCAACAGGCGCGATGAACTGCTTAGGAATACGACCGCCGGTGACGTGATCTTCGAATTCGAAGCTGTCTTCGCTGTCCGATGCGATCGGGCAAAGCCTGCCCTTGATGTGCGCGAACTGACCCGAACCACCCGATTGCTTCTTGTGTTTGTAATCGAATGCGACTTCCTTGGTGGGGCTTTCGCGGTAACTGACCTTCGGTGCACCTACTTCGATTTCGACGCCGTACTCGCGGCGAATTCGTTCGACGTAAACGTCCAAGTGAAGTTCGCCCATTCCGCTGATCAGGATTTCCTTGGTTTCATCGTCGCTGAAGACGCGGAAAGTTGGGTCTTCTTTACGGAAGCGAAGCAGTGCCTTGCTCATCTTGTCCGCATCGCCTCGGTTCTTCGGACTAACCGAAACCTTGATGACTGCGTCCGGAATGAACATCGATTCAAGCGTACAGAAGTCACGCTCGTCGGCGTACGTGTCACCGCTAGCCGAGTCAATGCCCATGACCGCGATGATGTCGCCGGCCGAAGCCGATTCAATTTCATCACGCTTGTCGCTGTGCATGCGAACGATGCGGCTGAACCGTTCACTCTTGCCGGTACGTTGGTTGACGTAGGTGTCGCCCTTCTTGATCGTGCCTTGGTAGATACGCATGAAGGTCAGTTGGCCGAACGGATCTTCGACGATCTTGAACGCCATACCAACGAACGGGCGTGTTGCGTCAGGCAGCAATTCGATTCGGCGTTCTTCGTCTTTCGGGTCCCGGCCTTTGATTTCGCGGTCCAGGGGACTCGGCAGGTAACGGTTGACGGCATCCAGCAAAGGTTGCACACCCTTGTTCTTAAACGCGGTGCCCATGAAGACCGGCGTGGCACCGGCATTGGCTGCGGCGCGAACGGTGTCGTAGATCATTTCGTTCGAGATTTCTTCTTCGCTAAGAAGTTTCTCCATCATCGTGTCGCTGTACATCGACAGCGATTCAAGCATCTCGCCGCGCTTCTCGTTGGCTTCGTCAACCAGATCTTCTGGGATTGGGACCGTCTTGACGATTTCGCCTTCGACGCCTTCGTGGACATAAGCGACCATTTCGATCAGGTCGACGACGCCCTTGAAGTTGTCTTCTGCGCCGATTGGAATCTGCATCATGAACGCATCAGCGCCCAGTTTGTCGCGAAGCATCTGGACGACGCGGTACGGGTTCGCACCGGTGCGGTCCATCTTGTTGATGAATGCGAGGCGAGGAATGCCGTAGCGCTTCATTTGGCGGTCGACGGTGATCGATTGGCTTTGAACGCCACCGACGCTGCACAGAACCAAAACGGCTGCGTCGAGAACGCGAAGCGACCGTTCCACTTCGACGGTAAAGTCAACGTGGCCCGGGGTGTCGATCAGGTTGATGTTGTTGCCTTTCCACTGAACCGAAGTCGCGGCACTGGTGATCGTGATCCCACGCTCTTTCTCCAGTTCCATGTGGTCCATCGTCGCGCCGTCACCGCCGCCCTTGACCTCTTCGATCTTGTGAATTCGCCCGGTGTAAAAAAGGATCCGCTCGCTGAGGGTCGTTTTACCCGAGTCGATGTGAGCACTGATCCCGATGTTTCTTGTTTTCGCCAGACTCATAACTTTTTACCTAAACGATGCGTGCGATTTGCCAATTGTCTTGGGGACACGGGCAACATTCCCGTATGCAGGATTTGAAATGCCCAAGAAATCGGTCTTCGCACGCTCAGTCTTTGTTTGTTTGAACGCTTGTCCGGTCGGATTCTAGATCGCAATCGATCGATCCAAAACCGGGCACGCAAAGGGGACGGCCGCGTGGATAATTCGTTTCAGACACCGGCTTCAATGACAATGTTCAGTTGCCGACATTCGGTCGAACGTCAACTGCGGATTTCCGGCCATGTTGAAACGATTGGGGAATATGGCAAAGGTTTTGCGATAGAGGAAGGGCAAATCTTGGTCCAATATCCCCTTGCGGCAAACTTTCTTCGTCGGCATACTCTCGGACCCGCATCTACCCCCGCGGGTTTCGTGTCGTATTGATGCGAAAGCAGGCGAGCCGGCGATCATCTGTTCTAGAGCTTCAGAGTCGTCGGCCGATTAGTCCGTTCGCCCCCCATTAGAACCAGAAGCACCCGATGGCACCACGCCCAATGAGCACGCGTAGCCGTGCTCGCAAACGCAGCCGAGTCCGTTCGCGAACCAAAAAGAAAGATCCAATCTTTGTCGATGGTCAGCGCCCACGTCCGATGTATGTCGATTACAAGGACGTTGAACTGCTAAAGAAGATGATCAATCGCCAGGGCCGTCTGGTCGGTCGTCGCAAGAGCGGCTGTACCGCAGCTAGTCAGCACGCTGTTAGCGCCGCTGTGAAGCGAGCCCGATTCATGGCTCTGTTGCCATTCGTCGGCGAGTAGAGACAGCTTGCGAGTAGAGTAGGTCCCAGGAAACAGGTCACAGACGTCAGGATTCTTCAGTGATCGGTTATCTCAATCGTCTAAAACCTGTTACCTAAAACCGAATACCTATTCTGTGTTCAATGTCCAACGCCGCGTTGAGTTTCGAGACACCGACGCGGCCGGAATTGTCCATTTTTCGGCGTTTTTCCCGATGATGGAATCTGCCGAGCACGAAATGCTTAGGTCGCTAGGCATTTCGGTGTTCCCTAAAACGGCGCCCGACGAGCATCCGTTAAGCTGGCCCCGAGTCGCAGCGAGCTGCGATTATCTGTCCGCGGCTCATTTCGAAGATTTGCTGAGAATCGACGTAAATGTTGCCAAAATCGGCAATAGCAGTGTCAGCTATCGGTTTCGGTTCGCCCGCGACGAAACCCTCGTCGCCGAAGGCAATCTGACTGTGGTTTGCTGTCTTTTGACGCCCACAGGCCTCTCGAAGACGCCGATTCCGGCGGAACTGCGAGAACTGTTCCAAAAGCATCTTTGAAAGCAAACCCTTTCTGGTCAGGCTGCGTAACAGGCACATCGAACTTTTTTAGATTCCTCTGTGCGCCAAAGAATGGTTTCCACGATGCACCTTGTCCCCTCGTTGCGTTTGACCGACTCGATGCAATTTGCCGATTCAATGATATTGGCCCAAGGCGCGAACTGGTTGCCTGCTTGGCTGACGCCTCTGTATGTGATCGCGATCTCGCTGTTGATTGGCGCGGCGGCGGCAGCTTTGCTTTACGGCCTGCTATCGCTGCTGTCGTTTATCCCCGTTTTGGGGCGTTTGGCGGATTCGCCGAAGCGGGCGATCATCGCATCGGTGGTGATCGGCGGGGTTTTCTCGGGCTTGCTTTGTTCGCAATACGTGCCCCAATCGGGCGAGGATGATTTTGCGTACGCGCTGATTTTGCCGCTGACGACGATCGGGATGTTGTTTGGGTTCGGGATCATTTACGGAATGTGGCACCGGACTCGATCCGAGTGGTTCGAAATCCTCGGCGAGGGAGTCGTTCCGTATTTGCTCGGTGTGGCTGGCCTGTTTGTGGTGATTGGCTTAGCGTCGGCGCCGCTGGTGACGGAACCGATGGCATTTTTCGAATCCATCCCAGCCGTAAATTTGGTCGGCGATGGGGTCGATGAATTGACGGTCGTCGTACCAGGTGTCGGTGACGCCGATCCAGACACGTCGCCGTTCCACCAAGCCAACATTCAGTACAGTCTGCGAAACATGTCGATTTTGCAGATCCACAGTGACAAAACGGTTCTGATTGCCGACTCGGCTGACACCAGCGCCTTTTCGAAGGTGCCTCACCGCGTCAACGCGGATGAAGACCAGTTCTATCGTTCCGAAAACCGCGATGTGCCACCGATCCCTGGTGATCCGACTCGCTTGCACATTCAAAACCGCGAAATCAATCCGGCCACAGTCGTTTTTTCGATCACCAGTACTCCGCCG
>JBAUHR010000351.1:0-1687 GCA_049680385.1 Rubripirellula sp.
CGAAACCCTCGTTTGCGTGCGTGGATTGTTGTTTTGGTAACCTCCAATACACGCGTAATACGCCGAGGGTTTTCGAGTTTTCTAAAACATTTGCAGATCAAGGATCGCTTGATTGAGGACTAGCCGCCGAGGAACTTCCAAGCGATGTAACCGAATGCAGCGACTCGCAGCCAAAGTCCCGTGGTGATGCACGCTAGGAGCTGGACGACGACCTGACTGGCAAGCCACAGTTTGATTGAACAACGTTCAATCGAAGTCTCCGCCTCTTGCATGGCCTCCAGGTAGTCAAGTTTCAGATCTTCGATGGCGGGCGTGAGGATTTCTTCACGTTGCTTACGAGGAACGGCGATCCGTCGCTACGCTTCAACGATGCGATGCAACGTTCCGCCAGCTTTCCAAGACTGGTAACAACTCTGAACTACCCGAGAGTCACCGTATCGAGCAGGCATGTCGGATCATTCAGCGCCTGATCGAAGCATCCAGAACACTCCGTTGGCAACTGTGTAATAATCGAACGACTCCCCGCCACCGCCAGCACGGAGAAACTACTTGACCAAGCGTCTGTGTATGGAGGATACGCAAAGACTGTCTACGACATTGGAGGAGCAGTCGGAGTCTGGGAGACATCGGAGTCTCGCATAGAAAGTAAGTTGACTTCGCTTTCCGAACAGATAACGCAGGTAGAGACACGGTTGCTTGGATGGCTTGAAGACAACGAGCTTCGATTGCTCACAGCAAAGGTTCTCGCTACTCCCAAGAATCTGCGTGATTATTCGCGTACTGCTGACCCAACGATTAGATGCAATCTCGCATCCGAATTACTCATTACAACGGTTCAAAACGCCCAGTTGATAAACGACAATCTCGCTCGCCTCGAAGGTGACCAGCATCGACAGCTCTACGTTCATTACGCTGGTCTACTTGCGATCAATGTCTCTAAAGACTTTGTTGAACGACACTGATCGGCCTTCAAGGGTGTGCTTGGCAATGACAAGAACGCTGCTTACAGCGGCGTTCAAACTCGTTGCAGCGAGCAGCACGGACTAGCCTCTGTGCCGCTCTCGATATCGCACCGGCACCGCAATATAAATCTTAGTCGAACAGTTGCGAGATGTGCCTGGGTTCCGCAGTTTTACGAGAAGAACAACGCAATTTCCCTACTCGTCACCTGGTTTAGGATTCGCCGAATTGCCCTTTTGACTTGCGATAGCTAATCACTCATGCCACCGCCGAATCATCGCCCTTGTGACCAGCAGCGGCCCGTCAAAGTGCCATGGAAGCTCCCGCCATCACAGGTGCCGGGGTGGCCCTTGGAGGACCCACCGACTTCGTCAGTCAATACTTGGTCCATCAATCACGCAGATCCAATCCAGCACGATCGCAACGCCATTCAGCATTGATGAACAATGCCGCTAATTTCGTCCGCCACAGCTCAGCGTCGTGCGCCCAATGCGGCTCAATAATAGATCACGTTGGTCTATTGAGTCGCTTGTCGCAAGCTAACCTACCAATCTCAAACGCGGCACCTAATAGACTTCGGTGCTTCCGAGTGCTTTTGCAACAGCGTCAATTTTGACCGCACCGAGAACAGGCTTCCGTTTTCCCGAGAAGTTGCTTTTGGATATTTGGTCTGATCCACCATGCTGAACCGAATGAATGAAGAGTTGGCAGATATTCATGCCAGGCA
>JBAUHR010000352.1:0-5027 GCA_049680385.1 Rubripirellula sp.
ATCAAGCAAATCCTAAACACGGTCGCCGATCCGTTGGATCTGAACGTTTCAGTTCGACTCTGGAATGGCGATGTCGTTCCGCTTGGCAAAGAAGCCGATGGCAAGCACATCATCGGGTTGTCGGGCCCGGGAGTCGTGGGGGCGCTGATGCGAAGACCGACGCTTGAAACTTTGGTTCGCCTCTACGCGACCGGGCACGTCTCGTTCGAAGGCGGCGATCTGATCGAATTTTCCGAAGCGTTTCGCACCAAGCGATCCAACCGCAAACGCCTGCAAGAAATCAGCAAGCGGATGCTCGTTACGCGGACGTTGCCGTTCATGTTCGCCAAGACTCAGGCGACCGATTTGAACCACGGCTACAACGAAGACATCGTCGGCCGTAGTGAGACCAAGCGGGACAACACCGAGTACATTCAGTTTCACTACGACGTTGGCAACGAGTTCTATCAGTTGTTTCTCGATCCCGAGATGCAGTACACGTGCGGTTACTTCACCGACTGGAACAATTCGCTTGAACAAGCCCAGCAAGACAAGCTAGACATGATTTGTCGCAAGCTTCGTCTGGCACCGGGCGAGCGGATGCTGGACATCGGTTGTGGATGGGGCGGATTGATTTGTCACGCGGCACGCAACTATGGCGTCAAGTCGCACGGCATCACGTTGTCCCAGGCACAGCATGATTTCGCGAAAGCTAAAATCGAGCGACTCGGTTTGACCGACCAAGTCACTGTCGAAATCTGTGACTACGCCGATCACGTCGGCTCGTACGACAAAATCTCAAGCATTGGTATGTCCGAACACATCGGCGTAGCGAACTATCCGCGTTACTTCGACAAGATCAATTCGCTGTTGGTTGATCGCGGCGTGATGTTGAATCATGCGATCGCCCGCCGAGCCAAGAAATCCAAACGCGCCGCCGCGCGGATTCGGCCGGAACGCAAGTTCTTGTTGAAATACATCTTCCCCGGTTCCGAATTGACGCCCGTCGGGATGACGACCGACTTCATGGAAAACAGCGGCTTCGAAATTCACGATGTTGAATCGTGGCGAGAACACTATGCGCTAACGACCAAGTTTTGGTGCCAGCGTTTGTCGGCCAATCAAGACGAAGCGATTCGTTTAGTCGGTGCCGAGCGATACCGTTTGTGGGTCGCCTACTTGGCAGGTGCGTCCGGCGGATTCACCAACGGGTCAATCAAGTTGTTCCAAGTCGTCGCGACCAAGCGGGCCGGCAAAGGGTTGTCGGGAATGCCGCCAACGCGCGAACACTTGTACCGCGCCGCTTAGTCATCCGCCGGTGCGCCGTCTTTGATCACGAACTTGGCTTGCAGCCTTGCCACTTCGGTGGCCAAGCCAGCTTGCTTGACGCTGGCGAGTACTTCGGCAAAGTCTTTGTACGCGTCCGGCGCTTCGTCCAGCGGGTACTGTTTGCAATTGCTCATCACGTCGTGCTCGGTCAGGTTGTTGTCGATCGTGTACTGGCTAAGCATTTTCTTGGCCTTCGTTCGGCTCATGCGCCGACCCGCACCATGGTTGACGCTGAACGCCGAGTGCGACGCACCCGGCTTTGCCACCATCACGCTGGATCCATCGCGAGGATTGCCGGGCAACAGGATCGGGTGTCCGGTTTCGGCGAACGGCGTACGAGCAAGTCCAGGGTGCCCGGCGGGGAAGGCACGGGTTGCGCCTTTGCGATGCACCCACTGATTTTGTCCGCGGACGTCTTCGCGGCGGACAATGTTGTGGCTGATGAAGTAGACCAAGTTGCCTTGCACGCTCGGAAAGACATCGCGAAACGCTTCCAGCACCAATTGGTTGATCAGCAAGTGATTGACAGTCGCAAAGTTGGCGCCCATCGCCATGTCGCACAGGTACAGACGTCCCTCTTCGGAATCCGCTTCGGCGTAAACCAGTTGCGAATCGCCGGCGGGAAACGCGAGTCCTTGTTTTTGGAACGAAGACTTCATCGACCGGAATTGCCCCATCGCCAGGTCGTGGCCAAGTCCACGTGAACCACAGTGCGACAGGAACGCGACGTGTCCGTTTTGCAAACCGAACGACTCTGCGATGCGTCGGTTTTCCGGATCCTGGTCAACGTGAACAATCTCGGCTTCACCAAAGTGATTGCCGCCACCATAGCTGCCCAGTTGCCGATACTTACTTTCCAGTCGATCCAGGCTGTCGCGTTTGCGGCCCATCCATTCCAGTCTTGCCGCAAGCGTGTCCGAGGATCCGTCCGGTGCGGTATGGAAAGCATCTTCGCATCGCGACGCCCAGTCCTTGGGGATCCCCAGTTTCTTCAGCACGTTTTTCGACGCGCCTTCGGTTGCGACTTGGAAACCGAGTCGTCCATCAACGGTGCGGCTCTTGGGAACATGGCGTTGGCCGCGACCAGCGCCCGATGGAACCCGTTTGCCGATCGCTTGAATCAGTTTGCGACGGACGGTGGGTTCTGCGATCGCGTCGGCTGGCACGCTGGTTTGCAGCAAGCTCATGCTGCATTTGATGTCGACACCCACGGGCCCCGGATAAACGTGAGTCGGCGAAACCATCACACAACCGACCGGCGCACCATAGCCAACGTGCGCATCAGGGTTCAGAACGACGTCCGAGACGCCCGGCGCCAAGCGACAGTTGATTGCCTGCGTCAGCGTTTGGTCGTCAAACGTTTCGCGAATCGATTCGTTGCCAATCACACGGATCGGGCTATGGGCATCGCCGACATTCAGTTCGGCGGTCGATTCGCCAGTGATCGTCAGCATTTGGTTGGTCGTGTCCATGGGACTCAAATCGTTCGTGTCGGGCATGTCGAAACTGTTGGCGGTTCACCACCTAGGACCACACCGTGGCGACTGAGGTTCGCTTCGTGGAAACAAATCCGCAACTCTCCCATGGTGTATAACCCGCCTACGCACGCCCGACTCTGGGACGCTCGAATTCTATGACTGACGGCATCAACAATGAAACCATCCAAGCTAGAAATCCTTGCCTACGAGGACACGACGCTTGGACCGCTGTGTCTGCGCCGGCGTGAATTGCTTTCCGAACCGGGCACGATGGTGACCGAAGTGACGCTCAATCACGAGTTTCTGATGAGCAGTTACAACACGGATTCGGAACGCGAGATTTCCAGCCGAGCGATCTTACATCATGGCGGAAGCGGGCTCCGCGCTCTGATCGGTGGACTGGGGTTGGGGTACACCGCCGCCGAGATGCTGCGTCACGATCAAGTTGAATCAGTCGAGGTGGTTGAGTTTCTGCAACCGGTGATCGACTGGATGAATGGCGGGCTGGTTCCGTTGTCGAAAACCATCAATCGCGACGAGCGTTTGATCGTCACGCTAGGCGACGTCTACGGTCGCTTGATGGGTCCACCCACGACTTTGTTCGACGTAATCGTGATCGACGTCGATCACTCACCCGACGATACTCTGGGCGAAACCGAGCATCCGTTTTACACCGCACCGGGACTGGCAAAAGCAAAGCAGCATTTGCGCCCCGGCGGTGTGCTGGCCGTCTGGTCGTATGCCGAAAGCAGTTCCTTTTCCAGCAGCCTGGAAAACACTTTCACTCACGTGACGGTGGAGCCGATCACGACCGAGAACAAAATGGTCGGTCACCAGCAAACCGATTGGCTATTCTTTGCATGCGATTCCAAATCGGCATCAACGATGCGCTAGACTGCTAGGAATGGTAGTCTGGGGCCTCGCGGCGGCAGTGTTTGCCCCGCCACTTCATCCGTCGATGCAATCGTGTGTACGTCTATGTTGCCCTCCATTCGATTCGTTTTCTTTGCCTCCATCGTGATCACCGTTTCGATTTGTGGGAACGCAAGTGCTCAAACGGTGACTGCGAAGCCGAAGTCCAAGAAGAAGCCGCCCGCGCCGTTTGCTTGGGTCAATCCGTTGCCGGCGAAGCACCATCTGGCGGTTTCGCACGCGACTTTCGTTAGTCCTTCGATGAACATCGATGTGGGATATACGATCTTGCTGCCGCCTGGATACGAAACCGAAACCACCGCTAGATTCCCCACGCTGTATTACTTGCACGGCGGACGGCCCGGCAGTGAGACGAAATCACTGGGGTTGGTTCCGCATTGGCATGATGCGATGGCGGGTGGCAAGGTTGCGCCAATGATTGTCGTGATGGTCAATGGCGGTCCGGTCAGCCACTACAACTTGCCCGATAAGCCGATGTCAGCCGGCGCGGACGTGTTCATCAACGAACTGATCCCGCACATCGATGCGACTTACCGGACCATTGCTGATCGAAGCGGCCGAGCCATCGAAGGATTTTCACAGGGCGGTCGCGGAACGATGCGGTTGTCGCTGCGGTATCCCGAATTGTTCTGCAGCGCCGCGCCGGGCGGTGGTGGGTACGAAACGGAAAAGCGAATCAGCCAATCTGGTGGTTTTGAAAATGACTCATTGAAGTTTGCCGAAGGCGATAATGTCTGGGATCTTGCGAGAAAGTACGCCGCCGAATCGAAGCATCCGTCGGTAACCTGGATGATCTACGTAGGAACGAAGGGTTTCAACTACGAAAACAATCTCGCGTACATGAGTTTTCTCGATTCGCTCGGCATCCCCTATACTCGGCTCGTTGTCCCCGAAGTGCCTCACTCTGCGGTCGGTATTTACGAGAAGCAAGGTTTGGAAATCATGCGGTTTCATGCTGTGAACTTCACGAGATAGCCCTTTCGTAAAATATTTATTTAGAGAAGTCAACGAAACGAACCTTTGTGCGAGGCTTACGGTTTGAAATCGGGCAATCCAAGATGAATGTCGACAGAGCGGCGAAATTTCGCGACAATCTCGCCGACTTGCTACGCGATTAGAAAAACTTTCCCTTGCACGGTGACACAACGAAGATGCTTGACCAGAAACAGGAATCGAAGCTAGCCAATTCGAACGACAATTCGAGCTCAGAGCTGCTGGCGTCATTGCCGGAGGAAATTCGTCGTCACTTGTATTTCACGCTCGGTCATTTCAACGACAAGATCGACGCACACTATCACTACCAGGCGC
>JBAUHR010000353.1:0-1687 GCA_049680385.1 Rubripirellula sp.
TCAAGGCGCGAATGATCCAGTGAGACTAAGCGATTCACTCTCTCCGGTGCAATTCTTGGCACCGCACCGGCGTCAAGCGGACGCGGCGTGCCAGCCATCTCTCCCGCTCACCTGAAGCAAATCCCAAGAGCTATCCACCGGGCTTCTTGAACCGAGTCCTTGAACATCGGCTCGCACGCTCGCGATGTCAAAGACTTACTTGTTGAACCGAGTCCTTGAACATCGGCTCGCACGCTCGCGATGTCAAAGACTTACTTGTTATCCTTCGCTCTCGTGTTTTTCGAGCAGCGCAGCAACGTCGGCGAGTTCGCGAAGCGCTGGGTCAACAACGTCCGCATTTTGGTTGCAACGGAGTTCAGTGAGTTCGTTGGTGCGATGGAATACAATACCGGCAGCAGTTGCGCCCATTGCGTTTTCAGTCTCCACTATTGCACCGTGTGCAATCAGCGTGGTCACAAGGTGAAGTTTACCGGCACGGCAAGCAATCATCAATGGAGTGTTGCCGTCATTGTCCGATTGGTTAGGGTCGGCACCAGCATCAAGAAGCGTTTTCACTACATCAGTATGTCGAGCGAACATCAGAGGCGTTTTGTTGGCGTGGTGTGATCCGTCAACGCAAGAACGCCACGCAAGTCGAATGTTTGGGTCGAGGCCACGGGAGCAGAGCAGGTTTACGATGTGCGCGTGCCCCATCTTGCAGGCGTTTAGCACCGGACTGTTACCATTCGATTTGTCGATCCAGCATGGGTCGGCACCCGCATCGAGTGCTGCAACTGCCGCATGGTAGTCGCCAGAGGACGACGCTATCGCAAGTTCGATTTGTGTATCCATTGTTTCAGTCGGATAACGGCACCCGTCACCGAGGACGGACGATTGATTTTCCATTTGTGAAGCCGCGCAAGCCGTCCTTCGGTGCACGGGATGGTTCTGCCTTCATCTGGATTGTTGAAAGCTGATTGAATTATAGTACTTGTCGAGAGGGATGAATTTGCCGTGCGCAAGTGCAAAGTCCTTGAGTCTGCCACTACAAGAGTGCTTCCAGCTGTAAACCTCGATTGCCCAACCGTCTTGAGCGTGACCTTCAAGGTCGTACAGAAAACCCTCTTCCTTCTCGTAGCCCTTACCGTCGCCGGTAGCCAAGACGATCGTTCCCGGCGCATCTCGATACTTTCGGCAATGCCGATGCATACGAAGCTGGAGAAGATGATCCACGACCTCATGCTCTCCTGTTGACGCGCGGGGGATCAGGTCGGGTTCAATCCCAAGCGTCTTCAAGTGCTGCCACAGCGAGTCGGTTGGTGGCGGAATGCTGCCACCCCAAGATACCTCACGTACATCCCGCCTTTGAGTAAGCAAATCGAACAGATTCGAGAATTGCAATCGGAATGCGTGGCGGTCATCGTGCCGTTTTTGCTCAGCAAAACGCTGGCCTTCGTGGAAGATGTTCGAGTTGTCGACGTAAATGTTGACGAAAGACATGTTGCCCCGTGGTAGTAGTGTGTTGGCGAGAAATCCGAGTTGAGCAATGTGACACGCCGAAGTGCGTGTTGGTTCGTTTGTTTGGCAGAACCTATTCTTTACCGGCGGGTGAGGGTGAGGACAAGTCGTTTTGGCTTGTTCTTACTGGTGACGCCGACTTATTCTCACCATTTGGCACCTTCGGCACGATGAGTGCCGAGAGTTATTC
>JBAUHR010000354.1:0-2899 GCA_049680385.1 Rubripirellula sp.
TTTGGCCCCAGAATCGCGTTTTACCAGAGATTCGGCCAAATCGCCGATCATCCCAGACACTGCCAAGATCGGTCCAAGCAACAGCGCACCGACGAACGGATTTGCAAAAGCCGCGATCGCCGGCGCAGGAGTTTCAGCGGGAGTAGGTCCAGCGATCCATGGAAAAAGCCATTTCAGACAGAGGAATGCAACGATTGTGGCAATGATGATTCCGCCAAGAGCACCTTCACGTGTCTTGCCGGGGGATAGCCGCGGGATCAATTTGTTTTTACCCAACAGCTTTCCACCGAGTGCTTTGCCAGAAAAATAAGCGCCCGCGTCGGTGGATTTTGTGACGATGATCATCGTCAACAAAGCTGCCAATCCCCACGTGCCACCATGCGTCGCACTATTCATGCTTCTAAGCGCAACCAGCAGAGCCATCGGCAGTCCGACATAAAGCGACACGAACGATCCCGAACAAGTTCTCTCAATTGTGCCAGAAATCAAATCAGAAATCGGTTTGTGTTTCGACGTGCCGTACGTCCGCATCTCGCCCAGCAAAATCCAAAACATCGCCCCGACGCTCGCCAAGGTGATCCAGCCCAGTCGCCCCACTGGGCAACCGACAGGATAGGTCCCCCCGAAAATCGGCCACATCAGCGGCACGCAAGCCGATAGCGTGACCAAGCCTGTGGCAAGCAACGTCGAACCGTATCGGATCGGTCGATCGCTTTTGATCAGCAAGTTGCAAATGTCCGACGCAGTGCCCAGCGCAAAGAACAGCAACAACGGAACCAGAAAAAGCCCTTCCGCACCGCGCGCAGCAAACCGCACGTCCAGATAGATCAACAACACAACGATCGCAATCAAAACGGCCGATGTCTTTAGGCGGTCTTTTAACAAAGCAGCGTGCTCGTTGGGTTGGTAATAAAAACTTCACTCTCCCGCCCCGCGGGAGAGTCGGGCTCTCAGGCCCGGAGAGGGCCAATCCGCTTCGGACCTCCCCTCGCTAAGGCTCGACCCTCCTGGGAGGAGGGTGAATCAGAATCTACTCATTTACATTCAGCCCGCCAAAACGTCGTTGCCGACTGGCGAATTCTCGGATTGACTTTAAAAACTCGTCGCGCGAAAAATCGGGCCAGCATTTCTCTGTCACCCACAACTCCGCATAGCTCAATTGCCAAAGCAAAAAATTGCTCACTCGCAAATCGCCGCCCGTGCGAATCATCAAATCGATCTCCGGCAATTCAGCGGTATAGAGTCTGCTGGTGACTAACTCTTCGGTGATATCCGATTCTTTCAGTTTGCCATCGGCAACATCACGCGAAATCAATCGCACCGCTCGCGTGATTTCATCGCGGCCGCCGTAGTCGATCGCCAGTACCAGCTTTGTGCCTGGATTGTCTTTGGACAGCTCCAGTGTCTTGTCCATTTCTGCGATCACGCCCGGCGGCAATCGATCGCGGCGACCGATGACTTTCAGTTTCAAGCCTTGATCCAAGATCGTTTTGCGTTCTTCGACTAGGTATTGCTCCAGCAGTTGCATCAGGAAGTCGAGTTCCGCTTTGGGACGCTTCCAATTTTCGCTGGACAGGCAATACAGCGTGACCGCATCGATGCCCAGTTCCGTGCAGGTCTCACTGACTATGCGGACGGACTCTACGCCACGCCGATGTCCTTCGATCCGAGGCAATCCGCGTGACTGAGCCCAACGCCCATTGCCGTCCATGATGATCGCAATGTGCCGCGGACGATCCGAGGCGGGAACGTCGGACAGAAAATCGGTGGGAGTAGTCGGTTCAGTCATACGAATTAACCGTCAGAAACTAAATCGCTTCCAGCTGCAGCTCAGCAGCCTGCTCGGTGAAAATCGTTTGTGCTCGATCCGGTCCGACTGACAACACGCCGACAGGCACGCCAACCAGCTCTTCGATGCGTTTCACATACGCCAAAGCTCCGGCCGGGAATTCTTCCACGCGGCGGACATCGTCCACGGGTTGATTCCAACCTTCGATGGTTTCGCAAATCGGTTTGCAACGACGTAGTTCATCGGCGTGACTTGGGAAACGCTCGATACGTTTGCCGTCTAGTTCATACGCCACGCAAACTTTCAATTCCTCGAAGTGTGCCAGCACGTCCATCATCATCAGTGCCAATCGGGTCACGCCGCTAAGCCTGGCGGTGTAGCGCACGGCGACGGCATCGAACCATCCGCAACGTCGTGGCCGCCCCGTCGTTGTTCCAAATTCGTTACCAAGTGTGCGGATCTTCGCGCCAGTTGCATCGTCCAGTTCGGTCACAAACGGACCGCCGCCCACGCGTGTGCTGTAGGCTTTGCAGACACCCAGCACATTTGTGATCCAGCGCGGTGGCACACCTGCACCGGCACAAACACCGACTCCGCTGCTGTTACTACTGGTGACGAATGGATAGGTGCCGTGATCGATGTCAAGCAGCGCGCCTTGAGCACCTTCGAAGAGCAGTTTTTTTCCAGCGTCGACTGCGTCAAGTAATTGATCGGTCGTGTCGGCGATCATGGGTCTTAAGCGTTCGGCCCAAACCGCAGCCATCGGCACGACGACTTCGGGAGCGATCGAAGCAAGTTCTTCGTCCGACGCGCCCATTGATTTTAAGATCGCGATTTTTTGCTCTGCGACCGTGCGAATGCGTTCGTCACGTTCTGGCTGAACCAAATCCGTCATGCGGATCGCATGTGTACGCCCCACTTTGTCTCGGTAGCACGGGCCGATGCCGCGGTTGGTGGTGCCGATCGATTCACCACGAACGGCGGTTGCGTTGATGCTGCGGTCTTCGGCGATGTGCCATGGCATCACCAAGTGAGCACGTTCGCTGACCAACATGTTGTCGGCGCAATTGATGCCACGTTTTGCCAAGCCGTCGATTTCACCCAGCATGG
>JBAUHR010000355.1:0-2769 GCA_049680385.1 Rubripirellula sp.
AAGCTGAAGTCGAGTTGCTGAAAAGTCAACTTGCCGACCTCAAGTTGCAGGCCGCCAACGAGTTGGCGAAAGCGCCAGCCAAAACACCCGCCAAAGCCGCTGGCTTGGATGAAATGTCGGCTCAAGAAGAAGCCTTTTCGACTTTTTCATTACACGTCAGCGATGTTTCGTTCAAGCTGGCTCAAGCAGCACTCGCCCGTGGCCAGTGGCCTGAAGCGGGAAAAATCCGCATTGAGGAATTCGTCAACGCGTTTGATTATGGCGACCCGATGCCAAGTCAAAACGAGAAAGTCGCTTGCCGGGTGGAACAGTGCATTCACCCGTTTTTGCAACAACGCAACGTCATGCGTGTGTCGATGCGGACCGCTGCGGCCGGTCGCGCCGGGAGTACACCACTGCGACTGACGTTCTTACTGGACAACTCCGGATCGATGGAACGTATCGATCGCCAACAAACGGTCCGACGCGCATTCGCATTGCTCGCTCAACAACTCAAGCCAATCGATCAAGTCACGCTGATTAGCTTCGCACGTCAACCTCGATTGTTGGCGGACAAAGTCAGCGGCGATAAATCGCGCCAGCTTGTCCAGATGGTTGAAACGTTGCCCAGCGAAGGCGGTACGAACATCGAAGCCGCATTGCAATTGGCCTTTGAAAAGGCGCGCGAGCAACATGTCGATCACGCTCAGAATCGCGTCATTTTACTGACCGATGGCGCCGTCAACTTGGGCAACGCCAATCCGGAAAGCTTGTCACAAATGGTCACGACCATGCGAGACGCCGGGATCGCGTTTGATGCCGCCGGGATCGGTGCCGACGGGCTGAATGATGAAGTCCTGGAAGCACTGACTCGCAAGGGCGACGGTCGCTACTACTTGCTGAACAGTGTCGATGATGCCGACGACGGATTCGTACGTCAGATCGCCGGTGCACTGCGTCCATCGGCGAAGAACGTGAAGGTGCAAATCGAGTTCAACCCAAAACGTGTTGGCCGCTACAAATTGCTGGGCTTCGAGAAACACTTGCTGAAGAAGGAAGACTTCCGTAACGACAAAGTCGACGCCGCCGAGATGGCTGCGGCCGAAGCGGGAGTGGCGGTGTATCAGTTCGAGGCGAAGGCGGACGGCGAAGGGGATATCGGTTCCGTGTTTGTGCGTTTCCAAGACCTATCGTCAGGACGAATGATCGAAAACAGTTGGCCAATCCCCTACCAGTGCGACGCACCGCGAGTTGATCAGGCAGCAACATCACTACAAATCGCAACCAGCGCCGCATTGCTGGCCGCAAAACTTCGGGGCGAACCGTTGGGCGAGACAGTCGATTTGCAAACGCTGTCAGGTTTGATTTCCGGTTTGACGGAACAAGATCGGAGTGCAAAGCGAGTGCAGCAGTTGCAGTCAATGATTCAGCAAGCAAGACAGATCAGCGGGAATTAGGACGGACAATGTGTTTCCAACGCAAGTAGATTCTGAGAACGACATGTACGTAACTTTGTGAGCCGCTGGCGCTAGCCACGGGCCATCTCCGGCATCCCAAATCCGGATAACGCCCGCCAGCACATTTTGCGGACCACTCGCGTTTCGGTGCGCTGACGCGAATGTTCAACGACGACAAGGGCTCGTGGCTAGCGCCAGCGGCTTACGAAGGAATTTGCTACGGCCTCCGCACAGCGTCAGGACGGGGCCTGTACAAAACAAACTATTACCTTTTCACACCACGGATTGCCCTCTCCCGGGCCTAAGAGCCCGACCTCTGCCCGCATGCGGGAGAGGTGGCTGGGAGAGTGACACTGGAGTCGTAACAACATGATCACTTCAATGACCCAAGCACGTTTACTCGGGCTCTTCGCAATCGTCGGTTGCATGCACCTTCCCTGTGCCGCGCAAAACGAAAAGGCATCGATCAATAGTTCCATCGCCAATGACGGCACGGGTTCGATCATCGTCGAAGCACGTGGGCAACTACCCGAAGCGGCTTTGATCTTCACAGCGACCTGCGACGCGACCGTCAAAGTGGGAAAACAACACATCGATCAAGAAATTCGAGTGTCGATCAAGGTCATCCAAGGCAATGCAAGAACAATCAGCCTGGGCGTCAACGGCACCGGCCGCATCACGGCTGTGGAAGGCGACCAAATCGAATCGTGGTCCGTACGCCAAGTCGCAACGAATCGTTTTCTGGATCTACAGCTGAAAGAGAACTCCAAAGAAGTCAAGCCACTCGTCAAGCTACAGTCCGACACAATCGATCTACCTGCCGCCGTCACGCTAACGCATCTTACGCCAGGCGATAGCATTGGCTTCGATTCCCAGATCAAGATTCAGTACCAATCAGATATCGATGGCAGCGTCGCCAACATTAAGGGGTTCGCGCCAATTTCTACCTCGAAAGGTACATCGCATTTCCGCACGTCGACCGGTGGGCAAATCGATCTCTCACTGCGCCACAGCGGTGCTTCGCCCGGCCCGGTCGAGCTTGTTGATACAAAGCTTAGCGGCAACGTCCACGCCAACGGACAATCGATCCAATTCCAACTGCTTGGGACCGCACTGGTCAGCGAACCGAACGCTGAGATCACGGTTCTGACAGGCAAAGCGGCGGCAATCAACCTTCCCGCAGACGCCAAGTATCGGCTGCGACTAGCCATGGAGAACAAACTGCCGGTTCATAAACTGGTCTTTGCGGAGAAAGGCAAGTTTCCACTCGAGCTGAATTTCATCGCGACTCTTGCTGAATCGGGCGACGCTCGCAGTGCCGATTTCACGGTTG
>JBAUHR010000356.1:0-1743 GCA_049680385.1 Rubripirellula sp.
TCTCCCGTTCTCCGTTTCGCTGATTGCAAAACGAACAACAGTAATTCGGCCAACCCCCTCACTATGTGGAGGACTTTCAGGCGCCCTTCAGTGGTCCCTTTTCAGCGCCCCGTGACAGTTGAGCAACTCATCACCACCAAACAACCCGATTGGATGGCCGAAGTACTCGTCAAGGTCCGCAAACGCCTTCGACCGTAATGTGGATGGGCTTGTTCAGCCGAAAAGCCGATTCATCACCAACCGCCAGTGTTGGAGCGGAGAAAAGCATGACCGCAGTGAGGAACGTTGAAAACCTTCGGTAAGGCAACTTCGCAAAATGGTGGCACAAACCAAAGTACATCGTTTGAGACTTCATCGGCGATCAACGGTCATGAAGAAGCAGAGTTGAAGACGGCAACACGTCAAAACATTGTCATACCAGTGCCTATGTGGCTATTCGGTCTGATTTCGCGATCTGTCCCAGCCAGTTAGCCTTTCGAGATAAAGATAGGATTCTACGAATTCCCGATGCGATTTGCTCGTCAGCTTTTCAAGTAGTTCCAGCGATGAAATGTACGAAGCGAGATTGCCGTTGGACGAGAGGAATTTCCCGTCTTCGACATAGCTCACGTTCGCGTCGTCTTGCACCTTCAACTGAGGATAGGATTTCTGCAGGTCTTTGCCGCCGCCAATCCAAGTCACGATTTTCTTTCCTTTAGCAATACCGGATTCGCCAATCAAAGACGCGCCGCCGCAATTGCTGACCGTGAATTTGGTATTCTGGTTTTGACTTTGGATGAACTGAACGAGACGCTCATCCCTCACGCTCGCTGACATGTCGTAGGCACTGGGGACGACGATTACGTCCAGTTTCGGCGCGTTCTCAAACGTGTAATCGGGAAACAGTTTCAGGCCTTCTTCGGTTTCAATCAAATCGTACGAAGCCGCGATCGTAATCACGTTGAACATTTGCTTGCCGCCTTCCGAGTGCTTGCTGAACACGTCGCTGGGAGCTGTGATTTCCGTTTGCAACACGTGATCGTAGATCAGCAGTCCGACGACTGGCAAATTTGGAACGAGAGGTCTCGGTTGGGCCGCATCGGTAAGGTTAGATAGAGTCTTTTGCGACGTCGCATCCTTGCTAGGGCTCGTCGGTACGGCGCAGGTTTCCGGATTCTCAGCCGCTTGTTTCTTTACCAGCGAATTTAGTCGTCCACTGCCAATTGGATGACTGGCAAGTTTTGCTCCCGTCAATCCAAGCGACTGCGTGATGGCGAGAATTTTGTCGCAATCCATCAGGGGAGCCGATCCGCTTGTCAGTGCGTGGGCCTTACCTTGTGCGTCCACGATCAGCAGCCCGTGCCAGTTGTCAATCCTCTCTGACCCAAAAGACTTGGCAAGAGTCGATTCAGTGTCCGAAAGGACGGTAAAGGGCAGCGGCTTTTTGGCAAGGGCTTCGTTCATTTCGGTCACCGACTCATTGGAGATCGCGACAATCCGAATCCCTTACTCGCGAAACTTTTCTTCAGCCTCCTCTAAAGCCTTCAGTTGCTCGACACAGTGGTAGCAACCGTGTCCACGAAACATCGCCAACACGAATGGATTGCCGGCGAGTTGTTGCAAAGGAACGTCATCACCCAAAGAAGATTTTGCTGACCATGATGACAATGACTTAGGATCGTCAAAGGTTTCGGTGGACAAACTAACCTGCTCGTTCTGAGGCTCAAGGATCACTAGCGACTTTGCGTCCGATGGGTGCACGAT
>JBAUHR010000357.1:0-4382 GCA_049680385.1 Rubripirellula sp.
GTCCGTCCCACCGAGCTTTTTTTATTGGCGGATCGACCTGCATCCACTTAGGATCCAAAGTCAATCAACCACAAACTCACAAAACCAAACGCCCGACTGGCCTGCGATGACACCGATCACCTTTGGACTCTGGCCCCTTGCGGGCGTCACGACTGTCGGTGTAACCCCCGACGACGCAGACGCCACGATGACGGCCATCATCGATGGCGGAATCACGGCGTTCGACACCGCGTTTAGCTATGGCTACGACGGCGAGAGCGACCGTTTGCTGGGGCGTTTCATCGCTGGCAATCGAGACCGTTACTCGGTCACCGGAAAGGTCGGGCAACGCTGGTCGGCCGATCACAAACGAGTCGTTGATGGTTCGGCGGCCACACTGTGCGCCGACGCCGAAACATCGCTCAAACGAATCGGCATCGAACGATTTGATGTGCTGATGTTGCATTCGCCAGACCCCAATATCGAGATCGAAAAGTCGGCTGAAACGATGAGCGACCTGATGCGGCGCGGCTTGGCCAAACGAGTCGGTGTTTGCAACGTCGACGCCGAACAACTACGCCGGTTCAGTGGTGCGGTCGAATGTTCCGCCGTGCAATGCCCGCTGAACCTGCTGCAACGCGATTCGCTGGACGACTTCATCCCGGCGGCCGCGTCGCTTGGCTGCGAAGTTCATGTGTACTGGGCGCTGATGAAAGGTTTATTGGCGGGAAAAATTGGCCGCGACCACCAGTTTGCCGAAGGCGACAGCCGGCCCGGCTATGAAGTCTTTCAAGGCGCCGCCCGCCAGCATGCTCACGATGTGATTGACCAGATGAAGTTGATCGCCGAGTCGACCGGCAAAACGATCGCACAATTGTCCATTGGCTGGGCCGCATCCCAACCCGGCGTCACGTCGGCGCTCGTCGGCGCCAGACGCCCAGAACAAGTACAAGAGATCGCCGGGGCGACCCGACTCAACGGCGACACCCTGGCGATGCTGAACGCGTTGTCGTAAACGTAGAGCCAGCTCCTAGTTCGCGACCGTGCGGCGGACGAATCCACCTCCGCCCCCTGTGCTCGCTTGGATACGATTCGCCCAATGGGCAGAGAGAGAGGCATTTGCCTTCCATAGGCAACAAAAAACGCCTCGTGGATTCACGAGGCGTTTTTGTTGGTTTGGGTTTCGCAGAGCGAAGACTAGACCGCAGCAGCGACTTCTTCTTTGGCGACCACGTTGATGCGACGACCTTTCTGGTCGAACATCACGTTTCCGTCGATCAACGCGTACAGCGTGTAATCGTTGCCTTGGCCAACGCCCTTTCCGGGGTGCCACTTGTTTCCAACTTGGCGGATCAGGATGTTGCCAGCGATGACGGATTGGCCGCCGAACTTCTTGACTCCGCGACGTTGTGCGTTCGAATCGCGACCGTTACGGCTAGAGCCCTGTCCCTTTTTGTGTGCCATGGTGGCGTCCTGTTATCAAAAGATTCGTTTGGTTTTTGGATCTGAGTCGCGGAGAATAGCGTAGCGGCTGAAAATTCTCAAGGGGTTTGGCCTATAACCACACCCCTTCCCTACTCGACCACCTCCACCACGATGGGGTGGGTGGTGACACCACTGTCGACGTTGGCGGTCAAGAAGAACGTGCGTTTCCCCAATTTGGCGATCGGATCGGCGGTAACGAAGAAATCTTGCTGGATCATGCCGGCCGGAACCAGCAACCCATTCAGACCGATGTTGTCGACATAAACGCCGTGAGCCGAGTTTCGGCCGGCCTCTTCTTTGCCAAAGCTGACCTCGTTTTTGTAGCCTTCTTTTCGGTCCAGGACGACGCGAGCCGGCACGGTTTCGCCTCGCCGCACGGTCAGGGTCCAAGCCGAATCGGATGCCACAGTCCGTCCGATCGGCTGGATTGTCGCAACCACGTCCGCTCGGTCATCGACCTTTAATTTTCCAATCGATCCAACGCGTCGCTCGACGTTCCGGCCCAGTACCTTGGCCGTCGCCACCAACGTCGGCTCGACCTCGCCGTCCCAGCCCTTCGCTGAATCAGGAATCCAGACCATCGCCACCGCCGACTGCTGGCCCCGCTGGATCGTGACGGGAAAGTTCGACACGACTTCGTCTGGCAAACCCATCGCATCGAACGTCACCGGCCCGGCAAACCCATCGCTTCGGTCAACATTGATGCGAATTTCGCGGCCACCGCCGCGCCGCAAGCTCTTGTTGACCGGCTTAACGTGAGGCACGAACGCTGGCTCGGCCGCTCGCACGGCCAAGGTGTACGCGTAATCGTCGCCGCCTTCGCCGCGAGTATCCGTGACTTGGACGGTGTATCGCCCGTCGGCCGGCGCGGTGAACAACAACCGGCTGCCCGTCCCCGCCTTGCGCATCGGGTCATCATCGTTTTCATAAAAGACGTCAAAGACCGGCAACCCGTTCGCCAGCGGTTGGTCGCCCGGCGCGAGCGGGCGGACGACGTAGGCAGGTTCGCCAAGCGCATGGGTCGAATGAGTGGTGCCGAAGAACGTCCATCGATTGCCGCTGTTCGGATAAACATTGAATCCCGAATCCGGACCTCGCGGCCGCATGAACAAACGAGTCACTTCGCCGCTGGCGTACAAGTAATCGTTCAAGTTCAGTTCTTCGAAATTGAACATCCGAAAGTCGTTGACTTGAGTGCTGTCTTTGCCGCGAAACGTAAAGTACGTATCGCGGATCGCTTGCAACCGAACCCGCAAGACTCGCTGTCCTTCGTCGTCAACGATCGAGATAAACGGATCAATCTTTCCGTTCTTTCCAGCAGCATCTGCATCGATCGCCCATACTTCGCCCGCTTGAGCGGTCCAGCGATAACCGTCGACTTGTCCGGGCAAGGAAATCACGCCACTGACGCGGGTGCCACGATCAACGTCAATCACACCTGAGTCTGATTTCAACTCGGATTCCGTGACACTAACCGGTTCGTCCAAGTCCATATATTTCGGTGACGCAGCCTGCCGTCCCTCGGTCGACTTCGGATTGGAATTGTCACGAATCGCCGGCAAATCACGTCGCTCGATCGAACCGTTCATCATCGACACCAGGATCGATTTTCCGACCGCGTCAATCGCCAAGTCACTGGCACCACTGCCGACTGAATCGATCACCGCCGCCTGGGTCCAGTCCGATGTGCGGATGCGTTTCAAGTTGCCCGCTTCGCTCATCACGACCAGTTCTTTGCCGTCGCCAGTCAAAGCAAAATTCACCAGTGGTGACTCGTCCACAAACCGAGTCGCGACGATCGGATTGATGCGAGGTTTATCGACCGACTTCAAACGCCACACTCGCAACCGATTGTCGGCACTGCCTGCCAAGACGTACTTGCCATCGGCCGTAACCTCGACCGCAAAGACTTCGCCTTCGGGCTGGCTTAGCGTGTCAAACCGTTGCCCGGTTTTGACGTCCCAAATCTTGACCGTTTCATCCGCACAGGCACTGACCAACAGATTGCCGTCTGGCGAAAAGGCCAAGTCAAAGATCGCTCCGTTATGCCCGCTGAACGTTCGGATCGGATCGCCCGTGGCTGCATTCCACAACACGATCTGGCGGTCATAACCGGCGGTCGCGACCAGCGTTTCATCGGGCGAAAAAACGGCCGCGTACAGCACGTCGCTGTGACCGATCATCTCGACCAACCGCTCACCCGTGGCGACCGAATAAACCGCCGCATCGCCGTACGCTCCGGTCACACCGGACGCGATCAAAATTCGCTCGCCATCACCGCTGAACTGGATCGCGTTGACTTTGCCAAACTCGCCTTCGATCGTCTTGACAATTTTGTCGCCATCGACCAACTCGACCGATCCAAATCGGGCGACCGCATGCAGTTTGCGTTTGCCAGACGTAGCAATCGCCGTGATCGGCGTTGCCGCGTTTTCGTTCGTTGCAATCTTTGGCGTTCGCAAGACTCGCTTGATCGGCATGTCGCCGTCTGGTCCGATCGCACCCTGTTCGATCCAGGCTGCGATGGTCGCCAATTCGGATTCGCTGGGGCCTTGTTCGCCGTCGGGCGGCATGACAGGTTCCATCTTGCCGGCCGCCATCAAGAACAACCGACTACTCGACGGAACACCGGCAGTGATCACGGCACCGTGTTCGCCACCGGTCATCATCGCGGCGTGCGAGTCCATCGCCAAGTCGCCTTCCGCATCACCGTCCGCATGACAGCCGATGCAGTAAGTTTGGAAGATCGGCAAAACGTCGCGAACATAGTCGACCGGTTCGGCTGCCGATGCGGTGACAAGTGAACCGGTGGCAAGCGAACCGAAAACCAGGAAGAGCGAGAAGATGATACGCATGGTATTGTCGAATCAAAGGAGTCGAGTGAATGGCTGTCGGCAAGTGGCATAGGCTTCCAGCCT
>JBAUHR010000358.1:0-3219 GCA_049680385.1 Rubripirellula sp.
ACAAAAACGCGGGACTTCGCTTTGCCAACCGCGATCGTCAGCTTAAGCGAAACTTAGTTCGCGATGTCGACGAAGCCCTTGATGGTCAGCAACGTGACGCCGAGACCACGTTGGTATTTTGGGTAGATGATTTCTTCGGGAACTTTGAGGTTGTCGAAAAGTGCGTAGCTTGCATTGCTCGATTTTTGTAGCTCGCTGCCCAACTGTTGGTCGCCGCTTAAGTGGACCGAGTAGGGAACGCCGCCCACCGCGGTGCTCCAGGCCGATTGGTCTTGGTAGACAACGCTGGCTTTTTGGATCCACGGTGTGACAGAGTGAGTTTCTTCGCCGCTGCCGCTGTTGGACCCAAATCCGATGGTTCGGTACGTCATCGTTTGCGTCTCGCCTGGGCCAGCCGACCCCGTCAGCGTTGCTTCGCTGGCCGGGTCTTCGATCCATCCATTGGCTTGTGCGGCACGGCGCAGTCCCGCCGCGATCTGTGCTGGGGCCTGCGGGTCAATTTTGATTCGGCTGCCACGCACCAGCATTCGAATTGATTCGGGATCGACTTGCTTCATCATCTCCACAGCATCTCGGTGCGGAACACTCGCGACGCCGACAAGCGCCGACTTTCCCTTCGACCCACCCATCGTCGCGGCGACCAACATTCTCGTTCCCAACATTTGCTGATGATGAATGCTGACGTCATCGATGTACTTTCGCAGATCCGGCCTGCCAAAACTTGCATTGCGGGCGCTATCGTACGCCCATGCGATCAATCCCAATCCGCTGCTGTACAACTGCGGACCAGCCACCAACCAACCACCACCCAAGTCGGCCAGTTGGGTGTCTCGTTTGACTTGAACGCCACCAATGGGCAACGTTTGGACTGGGTTAGTGCCGATCAAATCCCATCGATAAATTTCAGACCGCGTCGCGACGACCAACCGTTTGCCATCGTGACTGAAGCATGCTGTTGTATCGCCACGGCCTTCCAAGCTGCCTTGACCGGAAAGTTGTCCTGTGGCCGTTTCATAAACGCCGACGGTGTTCGTTCCGCTCATCGCAGCAAAATGTTGGTGGTCGACGTTCAGTTGGAAGTTACTCGAATGCAGATCGCCGACCTGGTAGATCACACGACGCTGGTCCAGATCCCAAAGCGATACCATTCCTCCATAGCCGAACAGCATCTGGTGATCGCCGATCAACTCGGCTCGAACCGGGTCGCGGTTGAAGCTGTTCTTCTTTTTCGGAATGTTGATCGTGAATTCGGGTACCGCCGTCGACTGCCCCGCTTCGATGCGATAAAAGGAAAGCTGGTGCGGTTCGCTCCACGTTCCTCGCACACTTGTGACCACCGCCCGACGCTGTTGAGGCGAATAGGTCACAAATCGTTGGTCAGGATAGAACTTTGGACCGGCGGCTGACTTTTTCTGCGTCAAGCTGGCCCAGTGTAGTTGCGAAAGAATCTTGGCTTCCCTCGAAGTCCAGGACGAATCGTGCGTCCCGACCGCGATCCACCCCTCGCTTCCTCCGACGGGAATGACCGAACCGATCGTATGTTTGGGCTCGATGGAAAATGCCGTTCCGCCTTGTGCCAGAGCGACCGTTTGCTGCGAAACCCGTTCGCCCAACGTGATCCTTAGATCGGATAAATCGAGACCACTGCCGCCGCCACGATTAGCACCGGGAAGCGACATTCTTGGCGAAGTCCGACTTGGCGTTTCGGAAATCAATCCAGCGCCGGCCAGTTCCACCAACGGCGGACGCCGCGCGATGACGGGCGTTTCGCGAAGCAGCTTTCGAAGTGGCGTGCTAAGTTGTTCGATCGCGACGCGGATCTCGGTTTTATCTTCCCGCAAGATCGTGACATGCGTTTCGTCGCGAGCCATGAAGCGACCCATGATCTGCGAATCGCCGGACGCGCTATCCCACTGACGCCAATGCCCTTCGCCGTTGGGGTAACGCAGGTCGTCCAGTTCAAACAGTTCCGTCTTCTTGCCCCAACTGCCCTTGTCGTATTCGATCAGAGCGCCCACCACTCGGACTTCTTTGACGACGCCGTCGTACCAGGTTGAGCTAACGCGAGCTTGAATCTGATCATTGACGCGTATGGGGATCGCACCATCGATCTTGTTCAATTCGCTGGTGATCGGAGTCTTTGCAAGCAGTGTTCGCAACGATCCGTGCAAGCTAGCGATCGGAATCGTGATTTCGCTGTCGTCGGTTTTTCGGATCGTGACATCCGTTTCGGTTCGCGAAATGAACCTCGCTTCGATTTGGAACTTCGCACTGGCGTCCTTCCAGATCCGCCAATGTCCTTCGCCGTTGGCAAATCGGACGTCTTCCAATTTGAAAGTTCCAGTGCTGGGACTCGATCGCCCCGCGTCATACTCGACAGTGGCTTTTTCGTCCGAGAACGATTTGACCGTTCCGGGGTACCATTTATTCCACGACTGGACTTCCACCTGATCGCCGGCGCGAACGGGCGCGACGAGATCGGCAGTGACCGGCGTCTTGGCAAGCTGTGCTCGAATGGTGGGGTGCAGTCCGGCGATTGGAACGGTTGCGTCGGTCCCATCCGCCTTTCGTATCGTGACGTCTGTTTTGGTTCGCGAGATGTAACGTGCTTCAACCCGGAACTTTCCGGTTGCATCCTTCCAGACCGTCCAGTGCCCTTCGTTGTTCGGGAACCGCATTTTCGCGATGTCAAACTCGGACGATCTGTCGCCGAACGATGATTTGTATTTCACCACCGCTTTGCCAGCGGCAAAGCTTTCAACGACACCCGGATACCAGCTCGAAAACGATAGAACTTCGACCTGGTCACCGACTCGAACCGGATCGATATCGTCGGCCGCGCAAACCGGACAGCTCGCCAACAGCATCACGAACAACGGCACAACCAACGGTACGACGCACGGCGGCAAACCGAACTGAATCATCACAAAACTCCCCACAAAGTCCTCGCAATTTTTCGCATTATGACCGATTCCAACACGGCATGCATGCGGCCATCGCCATGAAGCAGATGCGCGATCGAGGGTTAGGGTTCCCGGTTCGTTTGGGAAAGTTCGTTTGCTTGTAGTTGCAATTAGAAAAAGGGTGCTCGGCATAAACCGGGCACCCTTTCGTAATTCAGTGTTTGACTGATGTCTTTAGCTTTGCAGCCGGGCTGGGATTAGTAGCGTCCGCCACCACCACCGCCACCGTAGCCGCCGCGATCGCCACCACGACCAC
>JBAUHR010000359.1:0-16933 GCA_049680385.1 Rubripirellula sp.
CTCGAGGGCTTAACGGTTTCGGCACGGCCCAACCAAAGACACGGATGTACTCGTCGGTCAAATACCGAGCGATCGGCAGCAGATCAGGATGCGTCGGCTTGCTGCCCTTCAGCGATCCGAGTTGCTCGGCAACCGATGCCAGGTACTCGGGCCCCACTCGACCAGACGTATCCATCGAGAACACAAACTCGCCGGGCAGATCGTCATCGCCAGGCGTAAACAATCGGCTGTTGGCCTGGATGATGTGGCCCCAAACCACGACTCCATTGGCGAAAATATCAAGCTGCTGTTTCGGACGCAGCAACTGGTTCAGCTTATCGTTGAATAACAGAGGCAACAGGCAACCACGTCGGACTCGCAGATATTCTTGCACCTCTTTGTCCGCAAACCGGCGAGGCGCATTTCCTAGTTTCTGTTGGCATTGACGAAGCCACGGTCCCCATGGCAATCCATCGGGTTCAGCGATTTCAGCAACTTCGACGACCTCTTCGACTTCAACTTCGATCGCGGTTTCAGGGACCAAGATGGGGCCGCCACACTTTGGGCACTTCCCCCGTCTGCCTGCCATTTTCTGGTCAACGCGAAGCGCGGCGCCACAGTCGCAAGTGATATGTATCATCGCCAAAGTCCTCCGTTGAGTCCGCATCCCCATCAAAACAAGTCAGCATCTTAAGGGATCGGCTGTGGCGAGTGAGCAATTGCAGGACGCGAGGGTGCATCCCTATCTCAAACATCTCACCAACTTTGCGATTCATGACATTTCTTTTACATTGTTTTGAAACCATTCGCACCTTTGAAACCACCTATCATCGTTCAATAGACGAGTCACACTTCTCTCGTCCGTTTCAAAGGAACCCAGCGATGAAAACCTCTCGTCTGACCGGCCACCTAAGCCTGATCGCATTGGCATGCGTGATGATCTCTCAAACCGCCAATGCTCAGATTTCCACAGCCCTAAATGCTCGTGAAAGCAAGAACAACCAAGATGGCAACCGTGGACAGACCCACGAAGCCAACTCCGTCGACGTTCAAGTTCGAGTGTCAAACCCGACCATGTTGTCGGGCAAGAACGAAACCAACTATGTCCGCATCACCCTGACAGGCAGCGAACCAGCCAAATCCCCCGCCGCGCCGCCGGTCAACGTCGCCATCGTGATCGACACCAGTGGATCCATGCAAGGCAGCAAGATCGTGCAAGCTCGCAAAGCCGCCGTCGCCGCAATCGATCGACTGCGAAACCAAGACATCGTTTCCGTCGTGCTTTACGACTCAGTCGTCACCGTCTTGGTTCCTGCCACTAAAGCGTCCGATCGCGAACTGATCAAATCCAAAATCCGATCGATCAAAGCCGACGGCAGCACCGCATTGTTTGCGGGCGTTGCAAAAGGGGCCGCCGAAGTTCGGAAATTCCTTTCCAACGACAGCGTCAATCGAGTGATCCTGCTTTCCGATGGACAAGCCAACATCGGACCTAGCAGCCCACGTGAACTCGAACGCCTTGGCGCTTCCCTAGTCAAAGAAGGCATCAGCGTTACGACACTTGGATTGGGACTCGGCTACAACGAAGACTTGATGAGCGGATTGGCAGCAACCGGCAGCGGAAACCATATTTTCGTCGAGGAAGCTCAAGACCTGGTTGCTGTATTCAACAACGAATTCAACGACTTGATGAGCGTCGTGGCAAGCGACTTTAAGATCAAAGTCACCACCAACGACGGTGTCCGCCCCGTGCGCGTTCTAGGTACCAAAGCCGACATCGTCGGTCATGACGTTTACCTGCCTCTAGCCCAACTGTATTCCAACCAAGAACGTTACTTTGTTTTAGAAGTCGAAGTAGATTCGGCCGAGAATGCCGAGCAAGCAAATTTGCTGTCCGTCGACGTGGACTACCAAGACTTGATCAACGGATCGCCGGCAAATTTCAAGACCGACGCGGGAGTTCAGTTCACTCGAGACATCGCAGATGTCAAAGCCCATCGCGACCATGAAACGTACGCCTACTGCAGCGTGCAAATCGCCAACGAAAAGAACGTGCGTGCCACCGCTTTGCGAGACGCTGGGCAGATCGACGAGGCACAGCAACTGTTGACCAGCAATGCCGCGAAGCTCGAAGAAGTGATGCTAGAATGCAAGGAAAACGATGCGTTGGGCGTCCTGCCCGAACTAAAGATGAACATGCAGTACAATCGCGATAGCGCAGAACTGGTCAAGGAAAAAGACTGGAATCGCGGACGAAAGGTCATGCGAGGAAAGCAGAACGAGATCCAATCCCAACAAAGCAGTGGCTTGATGGACTACATCATCGGTGGCAGCAAGTCGCGTACAAAGTCTGGCACAGGGTCAGGTTCGTCCAAGTAACACTGCTGCAGATCACTGATGCCCAAACGCCTGTTCCTCGCACTGATCCTGCTCGTTGCCGCACCCTTGGTGTTGCTGGGATGGCTGTCCGCATCAAAGTACCGTTCGCAAACAGCGCTGGCACGCCAGCGAATTGACGAACTGATGCAATCGCAACTTGCGGATTTCGATTCGCCGGTTGCGGCTGTATTTGACCGTTACGAAGCCGAACTGAAAGACACGCCGGCAATCAAAGACACAGCCGCGCTGCTCAGTAAGATCAGCCAGTTCGACCGAAGCATGCCGATGATTCGCACCAGCATGGTCGTCGACCGGCGTGGCAACCTGCTGTACCCGCCACCGCCGATCATGAACTCGGGTGACGAAGTGATGCGTTACCGAGCACTGCCCGCGATCATCGAAAGTCGTCCACCGATGGGCGGTGATGACAGCGCCAACGCAAAAGCAATCGCCAACTACGCGGCGTCCGCTGCGGTCAATTCGGCATGGCAGGTTTGGTTCTTGGACGAAGGCATGCAACTGATCTATTGGCAACGTTCAGCCGATGGTAAGTCGGACGTTGGCACGCTGCTGGAAAGGTCTCGCTGGATCGCCGACTTGACCGCTGCATTGCCGAATCAGTCACAAATCCCCGCAAGCAAATCATCGTTTCGCAGGTCGACTTTCCCCAATGATTCGTTGGCTAAATTTTCATCTTCGACAGCAACCGCCGCCCAGGGCTTTTTGGGGTTAGTCGATGAACGCCGCCGGATGATTTACCGCTGGGGCGATCGCTCGGATCGACGCCCACGCCCAATTGCATCGCGAAACCTGCCACCACCTCTATCCGCGTGGCGATTCGAACTGCACGACGATGACCCGATTCCCACGGCTAGTTTGGTATCGACGCTGGCGCCACTCGTAGGTACTGGAATTGTTCTTCTGGCGTTGGGCGGCTACGTGCTGACCAGCGTTCGCCGCCGAATGAAACAGGCTCAGGATCGCGTCAGCTTTGCGTCTCAGGTATCGCACGAACTGCGGACACCCCTAACCAACATTCGACTTTATGCAGAGCTCGCTGAATCCGACTTAGAAAAAATGCCCGCGGGTGATATTCGCGAAAGTCTAGCCAAACGTTTGGGAGTGATCGATAGCGAAAGCCATCGTCTGGGCAGACTGGTGTCGGGCGTATTGGAGGTAATTCGCGATAGCAGACAGCCCAGACCGCCACGCCTTGCGGTTGCCAACCCCGACGAGATCATCGAACAAACACTAACCCAGTTTTCACCAAGCTTGGCCAGCTTAGCAATTGAACTCGATTCGCAATTGCAAACCGATCGTGATGTCATGATCGATTCAGACTTGGTTGAAATGATTCTGGTAAATCTGTTTTCGAACGTCGAAAAATACGCCGCAACGGGGCGTTATTTGGGTGTGCGATCTCGGTTCGATGACGATGACTTGATCATTGACGTCATCGACCATGGCCCGGGGATTGCAGCGCGGCACCGGCGAATGATTTTTGACCCGTTCACAAGACTGGATGATTCAACAACAGCACCGAGCGGAACGGGGATCGGATTGACGATCGCCCGCCGATTGGCTGGTCGTCACGGCGGGTCGCTGAACTACTTAAACCAGGACCAAGGTGCTGCGTTCCGTCTCCGCATTCCGACGAGTGGAACATGACAATGAAACTAACCATCCTGGTCGCCGAAGATGATCCACACACACGAGCCGCTCTTTGTGAAGTTCTTCGCGGGGAAGGGCACAACGTCATCGAAGCTGCCGACGGTAAAGAAGCACAGTTTCGATTCGACAAGAAAGCGCCCGATTTGGCGTGCCTGGATGTGATGATGCCGGGTGTCAGTGGCTTCGACTTATGCCGCCACTTTCGCAAAACCCATCCTAAACTTCCGATTCTGTTTATCACCGCCAAGAGCGAAGAGATCGACAAAGTCGTTGGACTAGAACTAGGTGCGGATGATTACATCGTCAAACCATTTGGCACGAAAGAAATCGTGGCAAGAATTCGCGCCGTCGGGCGTCGTTGTATCGATGGGTTTGCCAACGAAGCTGACAAAATTCAGTTGTCACAAAATGATTTTGAAATGGCCGGTTTGGTGGTGATGCCGCGACGCATGCAAGCGGCACGCGACGAAACGACGATCAACTTGACAGCCAAAGAGTTGCGAATCTTACAGGTCTTGCACAGCCGTCCTGGCGAGGTAATCGACCGCGAAACGATCTTTCGTGTTGGATGGCAAGAGGGGCCGCCGCCGAGCACACGAACCCTCGATCAAACGATCAGCAACCTCCGCAAACGGATCGAAGTTGACCCAAAACATCCCACCATTATCGAGACCGTTTACGGAGTGGGCTATCGTTACGAGCCCAGAACGGCAGCAGACATTTAACACGTGCGATGCGGGACCGACGGCACCACGTCGCTTGGCCACTTCGCGAGCGAAAAAGTGCAACCGAGATGCGGGAATGTTACGATTGAAGGCGGAGCATAGACTATGGCCGAAGCTAAAATCGAGCTGTTAAGACGAATGCCAGCGTTTGGCGGATTGGCGCCAACGGTGATTGACTGGATCTACGATCAATCCAGCGTCATTGCGGCGGCACCGGGCGAGTACTTTTTTCACGAAGGCGACCCTGGCGAGTCGCTGTTCGTGCTGCAGTCGGGGACCGTGCTGGTCACTCGAAACCGATCGGGCGAGTCCATTGAACTTGGTAGACTTCGCCAAGGCGATTGCTTTGGAGAAATGGCGTTGATCGATTTCCGCCCAAGGTCCGCGACGGTCGTTGCAGAAACGGACTGCCAAGCCATTGAAGTGCCACGCCAATCGCTTGCGGCACTATACCAACAAGATGTCCAACAGTACGCCATCATCATGATGAATCTAGGCCGCGAAGTCAGCCGCCGCTTACGAATCGCGGACGACTGCCTGTTTGATCTTCAATATCGCGGATTGATGCCAACAGTTTGAAGGCTGAGCATCAGTTCGCCGCCGATGACATTTCAATCTCTAACCAACGACGGGTGAGTCAAGCGACGCCAACAACCCTTGAGCCACTTCGAGTGGTGGGACTGCCGTGGCGGCTGGTTTGGCCGCGATCTTTGCGACTGCTGGTTTTCGATAGCCAAAGAAACCACGTTGTTGAATCAGTTCGGCGACTTCAGACGGAACGTGATTGATCCAGTTCGAGTCACCACTTTCGATTTGCCGAAGCACTTCGCGAGAGAACGTCAAAAGGTGCGACGGATCATGCGTGTCAAGCTGCTCGATACAGCCCTTGTCGACCAAGTACTGATACAAAGTGCGAATTTCTTCTGCAACCTTCAGGTTTTCAACCGTTGTCAGTTCGCGTGTTTCGCGATCTAACAGCGGATAGATGTACAGTTTCAAATCGTTCTTGAACAAGCGGCCAAACGATTCGAGGATGCCACCATCAAGTGTCGTGTAATATTTTTCATCAAACAGTTCGACCAAGCTGGCCGCACCCATCGTGATGCCAATCTTTCGCTTCGAGTAGCGGGACAGGTACGCCGCCAAGCGATAGTATTCGAAGTAATCTGAAATCATCACCGTCATACCGCAAGCCGCCAACATGTCGACGCGAGCTAAGAAGTCTTTCAGATCGATGTCGCCGTTCGCTTTGAGATTTCGCATCGTGATTTCAGCTAGCGAAACCACTTGATCGGCGTCAACGCCTTCCTCTTCAACGAACTTTGCCTTTGCAGCTTCCAACATGTCAATGTTGACGTTCGTGACGGGACGGAAACTTCCGCGTTCAACCAAAATCGGTTTCTTGTACAGAACTTCCGATGGTTGCAGCACTTCGCCATCAGCCGAAAACATCGCGGCGCTGCTGAGTCCAAGTTGGACCAATCGCAAGCTCATGACACGATTGTCAACATGGCGGAACGCGATCCCCGAGAATTCGATCATGTCGATTTCGATACGGCGCGTGCTGAGGTTATCCAATAGCGACTCGATCAATTGATCGGGTTCGTGGTTCAAGAAGAACGCACCGTACAACAGGTTCACGCCGACGATTCCGAGCGCCTCTTGTTGCAATGCGTTTTCAGTGTCCAGCATGCGGACGTGGATAATGATTTGGCTGTCTTGGTCGCGTGGATGCGCTTGAAAGCGAATCCCCATCCAACCGTGGCACTCGTTGGTGCCGTGGAAATTCCGAGCCGAAACGGTATCGGCAAATGCGAAGAAAGCAGTCGTATCACCACGACTGTCTTTCAATCGTTCAAGGTTCAACGCATGCTCGCGATCGAGCATGTCTTGCAACCGTTGGCGACAAACGTACCGATCGCAATGGCCATAGATCGCATCGCTAACCGACATGTCGTACGCCGACATGCTCTTAGCAATCGTTCCGGCTGCGGCACCAACGCGAAAGAACCAACGCACAACCTCTTGTCCGGCGCCAATTTCAGCAAACGAACCATAGCGGCGATTGTCCAAGTTGACAGCCAGCGCTTTGCGTTCGGTATTCGGTCGTTCTGTGGTCATATCTCTATCCCCGGTGGTGCCCTTTAAGTGAATCCAACGAAAATGAATGGACTACGTAAAGGGCAAGGGTTAGAAAAAACCACCGGTTCATCCCGGAAAAGACGAATGTGCCCCCGCAAAATCGGCACACTCGCTGTTCCTGGACCGGAAAGACGCATTAAGCCAACACGCCTGAACAACACAACGACTGCCGATACTTATCGGCGAAGCACAACCACCCAGTCTTCTTTCAAGTCGCTTGGTGGCATGCCGAGACTGGTACTTGCACCACCATCGACGGTGGCAATCGAACCGGCCTGCAGTCCGCCACCGCTTCTAGGATTGAACCACTCGACCTTGAAAGAACCGGTCGCTTCGGAAAGATCGATATCCGCCGAACCGCCCGATGACAGGTACACCACATAGACATCGTTCTGCTTTGCGAGACAGAACCTTGAATTGTCATGCTTGGCATTCCCTACCAAAGCATCTTGGTTGGTCATTTCCCAAAACGGAATCTTGTTGTCCGCAAAGAAGTTGATTGCGATTCGGCAGTAATCCCAACTCTGATCGCGACTACGCCAATCTTCACACAACAAATCGTTTTCTTCGAATTGGTATCCAAAATAATATTCGACACCACCGCCGCCGCCCATCAAGGTTCCCCAAAGGGTTTGCTTGCGAACTTCGTGCTGGGTGTAGATCATTTTTCCAGTCTTGTCGTGTCCGTCAAACCCGCGGTACCCAAGGTCAGGCGACTGGCCATGTCCCGCAGTTCCCGATTCGTCAAAGGCAACCACCCACGGCTTACCGGCCGCCGCAGAGGCTTCGGCCCATTTGACCACTTGCCAATGCGTGTCAGCGATTGAACTGTTCTGCAACGATACGCCGGTCAGTGCCGATTTATCGCCCAGCAGCGGCGCGTACTGTTTATCTTGCTCGTTCGGGAACGTGTGCGTCACACGATTGTGTTGGTACGCATCAAGTCCGGCGATGTAATCGAGCATGGCACGGATCTGTGCGGTCGACTGAGTGTTTTCTTCGCTGATGTTCCAGTTGAGCGCCAAGTTGTGCGCGAATCGAGCAATCAGTTCGCGGCAATAGAGCTTGCGTTGAACACCAAGATCACCACCGTCGAGCGATTCGGGAATCTTGTCGTCGTTTTCGGTTTCTTGCATCTTGAAATGCAGGTACATGCCTTTGGCGGTGCCGTGATCAAAGACCACGCCCCATTGATCGAGCTTACTGCAGTCGTAGTGCAGTTTGTCATCGCGATGAATGAACGGCCAAACATTGTCACCATCACCACCCGCGTTGTAGGTCAAAAACGAAAACGCGTTGCAACCTTTTCCAGACAGGTAGTTCACCGCACCGATCAATCCCTTGCCCTTGTCGCCTTGCCACGTTGGATCACCCGACTGCCAATCCTTGACGTGCGGTGCCCAGGTTTTCAGCGGCACTTTCTTCTTGACCTTGCTGGCAATCGTGTTGTCAAAATCGGCATAGCCAAGCAACGTCTCGGGCGCGTCGGCACCCGCTTTCAAAAAGTACTGGCCGCTTCCGGCGAACTGCAAGTAATGTTTGCCGACGTAATCCAAACGGCCGTGCGCGCGAAGGTCGCGTCCCGACTTGTCCGAATCGGTGATCGTTAGCGTTCCCGACTTTGCATCGAACGGCGCGAGTGCTTTACCGCCGCCATCGAGCGCCGCCAGCTTTCCACTGCGGAAGGAAACGGTGTAATTCCAAGTCCCCGTGCGATCGGGCGCAAAGTGAGCTCGCCAGGCGGTGCCAAATTCGGCGGACGTATTCACCGCGTTACCGTCAGCGGCAAAATATCCGGGAACGGTGTACTCGGTCCCGTCGGCGTGTTTGAACGTGACCGACATGGCATGGTCGGTGAAAGGATTCGGTGCATTGTCTTGCTCGTGCGCGTACGGGCCGTTCATCGTCAGCGTGACTTTGTGCCACTGCTTGGTTTGGCCGCTAACGGTTATCGCACCATCGCCATCACTTGACCGTGGCAGTACCAGCGGTAAGTCGCTAACCGGCTTGGTCGGACTCGATTTCTTTCTTACCGATTTGCCCTCCGCATTTGCTTTTTTGTTTTCGCGAGCGAGTGCCAACAGCGAGGCGGCAACCTTTCGAGTCGCATCATCCGCTGGCTTGAAATCGACCGCAGCCCAGCGAGCACGGCTGTACTCTTTGCCATCTTCCGAGGCGATGGTCGACGCAATCGACAGAACCGTACCGTCGGTGATTTCGATGTTCTTCCAGGTTGTTTGAAAGCTTGAACCTTCTTCGTAAGTCTGCGTGCTGAGCGGGCAGGTGAAATCGCCCAAGACTTGATCATCCAACTTCAACTTATACGTCGACTTGCCGTCACTTTCCCCGACCGCTCGCAGCGTTACGTCATAACGTCCTGTGGGATAAGGAAGCGTCATCGAAGCGACCCCGGTCTTGCGTTTGTCCGGATTGATCGCCATCCATTTGCCTTGGTCCAGATAGTATCCGGTACCTGCGATGTTGAAATCCGCAGCCGAGAGAGTCAGCGTGCCGCCGTTTTGTTTGGTGCCGTTCTTCTTGCCAGCGGTCGCTTGGACAGGCTTGGCAATCAGTGTCCCCGGTGCGGGCAGCGTTCCGGAATGCAGCTTGGTCGCCGGCCCGGCATCTTCGGGACGCACAAAGTCGCGATCCATGGTCATCAACCACTTATCGAACTCGAAGCCATCTTCTCGCATCGAAAACGAAATGGTGTGCTGACCGGCTGCGGGAACATCCAAGAACAACTTGTAGGGCTCGCCACAGTGAACCTTTTCGGTCCGCTGCTTGCTTTCCCAGCGCCAACTTTTCTTACCATCGCACCACTGCATACGTTGCCCGCTTTCAGGCCATTCGCCATCGATGCCGACGTGCAGCCCGTTGTCTTCGCTACCCGTCGAATAGGCGCGGACCCAAACGTAGTACTTACCGGGTGTTTCGAAATTCACGTTGTAATTCAGAACAGCCAATTTGCCGGGCTGAGGAGCGAAATTCGTTCCGCTGATCAGTTTATCTGCGTGCGTTCGCCGCGTATCGGGCAACACCTCTAAGTACGCGCCACCACTGGCACCGACCGCATGCGACGGATCGCCGTCTGGATCAATTCCAGGATTATCGGTTTCGGTAACCAGATAGAACGCGCGCGTATCGACTTGCGTTTGATCGGCGTAGTGTTCCGCCTCAACTGCAACGATCCCGCCGGACTCTTGGAAAATCACATCGCCGGCATGGGCCGATGCGGCCAGAACAAACATCGATAGAAAAAATCGCAAGCGTTTCATGCGTGAGTATCTCGAAGGTTAAAAGTTACAAATAATCAGAAGACGGACACGATCATTCGGCAAGTTCTTTGATGAACAGATTGCGGAACTTGTAGGTCTGCCCTTTCTCGCCGTGATGCTGGATCGCGATGTAGCCTTCCGCATCCGTTGCGTCGTGCAAATCGGTGACTTTGATGCCGTTCAACTTGATCACGATGTGATCGCCGCGGCAGATAACTTCGTAACGATTCCAATCGTTACGTTTGAGGGCGCCCGCAATTTCGGGCTGCTTGAAGTATTCTTGCGACTCTTTCTCGTACTTCAAGAACTCGTCCTTGGACCGTCCCTTGCGACTTGGCCAAACCCAACCACGTCGTCCTTCATCGAATAGCCCCGCCGACCAGCATCGGTCCGAACCGTCGCATTCGGCTTGATAGCCGAACACTTTGTTCGGTTCGACGTGGCATCGAAACATCACGCCCGAGTTCGCCGGACCTTCGGGAAGCTTGATTTCAACGACCACGTGAAAGTCCTTGAAGGTCTTTTCGGTGACCAAAAAGAACTTCTTATTGGCCAACAAATTAATTTCACCGTCAACGACTTTCGCCTCGCCGTAGTCGAAAGGGTTTCGCCAACCGTCCAAATTTTCGCCATTGAACAAAGGCGTAAAGCCGTCTGCGACCAGCTTCGCGCTGGCGTCATCGACGGTTGCGACCGATGAGTCATCGGCCATGGTTGGGGCGACCGACTGGGCCAGCAAGATCAAGACCGCAGCAGCATTGAGAACAATTTTCATTTGTCGATTCTTGGGGAGGGGCACGTTTATAGGGCGGAGGGGAAGCGAACAAGTATATCTAATGAAACGCTTCCAGTCGCAAACGAGCCAAACCGAATCAACTTTTCTCAATCTTACTGAGAATCACCATGATTGCCGTCCTTGTCCTGACCTTCGCCGCGACCTTCGCTGCGACCTCCGTCAAGGATTTTCCGAATGCCTTCCATCCGCGTTTTCAGCTCGGCTTCGAAACCACGATCGACCGGTTTGTAGTAACTGCGATCGACGCCCAAATAATCCAACGCCACGACACCACCTTCGACTTTATGAGCCGACCGATAGCCATCGCCGTTCCCCATTTGCGAGGCGCCAGCATAGTGGGCATCCCGCAAATGTTTTGGCACGGGCACGGTTTTGTTTTCGCGGACATCATTCCTAGCTTCGGCGATTGCTTTGGTCGCCGCGTTACTTTTTGGGGCCAGCGCAAGGTAGGCAACGGTTTGACTTAGCGTTAACTGTGCCTCCGGCAATCCGATGAACTCGCACGCTTGCATCGCCGCGACTGCGATCGACAAAGCTTGCGGGTCGGCGTTCCCGATGTCCTCGCTTGCCAAGATTACCAACCGGCGGCAAAGAAACCGAATGTCTTCGCCGCCTTCAAGCATACGCGCCAACCAGTAGATCCCTGCGTCGGCATCGCTGCCGCGAATGGACTTGATCATTGCACTGATCAAGTCGTAGTGGTCGTCGCCGGTGGCGTCGTATCCGCCCAAACGACTGCCAAGCGATTCTTTCACAACATCTCGCGTGACCGATCCTTTACTGCAACTGCGAACTGCAATTTCGAGCGCCGATAGCGCACGTCGTGCGTCGCCTTCGCTGGCGTGCGACAAATACTCGATCGCGTCTTCGTCAACTTTTGCGGCGGTACCGCCAAGCCCACATTCGGTATCGGTGATCGCGCGGCGAATCAGTCCTTCGATATCGTCCGGCGATAGTGCTTCTAATTGAAACAACTGACTTCGGCTAAGCAGTGCTGCGTTGACGGCAAAGTACGGATTGCTCGTCGTTGCGCCGATCAACGAGACCACGCCCGCTTCGACGTCGGGCAGCAGGGCGTCCTGCTGGCTCTTGCTAAACCGATGAATCTCGTCGATGAACAGCAAAGGCCGCGGACCGCCTGATGCGATCAAGTCGCCGGCCCAAGCCAAGACATCTCGCACATCTTTCACGCCACTGGAAACGGCACTGAGGGTGCGCAACTGACTCTTCGTTTCGATTGCCAGCAAGTGTGCGAGCGTCGTTTTGCCAGTGCCTGGTGGTCCCGAGAAGATGACGCTGCCCAGTCGTCCCGCGTCAATCATCCGTCGCAGCAATTTGCCTTCACCAAGAATGTGCTGCTGGCCGACGTAGTCCGCTAACCGAGTCGGCCGCATGCGTGCCGCTAACGGTTGTGCTTGCTTGAGATTGTCTTCTTCGGCGTCCGCAAACAGAGATCGGTTTGTGCTCATCGCCAGGCTTTGTGATGGTCGGAGTTCGGTTAATCAACGAACCCGAAGCCTAGCCCAAGGACAATCAATCGGCGACCGGATGTGTCGCGGACGAAGCGTCCGGCCCTTGCACGGCCGGGTTGTTCTTTTCATCGATTTCGATCGATGCGTGCTGTGATACCTGGCGCTCACGCAAATTCCGAATTAACCACGGTAACGGATCAGCCGCAATCGTATCGACTTTGAATTCCGACGGTATTTCGGAAACCGTGTCTGCTTCGATCTGTTCTGGCGTCGTCATCAACGTCTCCTAGATGCTAGAGATTGCGGCAACTCAGTAAACCCAAGGAACGACGTTCCCCTCAATACAAAGACGCGTCATATCGACGACATCCCCGCAGTCAGATTGGTGCAAAGTTGCTATGTTTGGAATGATGAAAACGTCATCCATCTATCGAATCAGCCCGCTTTCAATCGTCGATACCACGGGCGCCGACTCGGCGGTGATCGTGCACAACGTCACCACGAATGAAGTCAAAAAACTTGTCGTTGGCGAAGGACGCGAAACCTTCATCACGGACGTTCGAGGCAAAACCATTGGGCACGGCTTTTTGTATCGTCACGACGACCGGTTCCGCTTGATCGGAGCTGGGGGACAATCTGATCGAATCGTCGCTCACATTGATCGGTACACCATCCGCGAAGATGCCGTCCCATCGATTCGCGACGCAGATTTCGTTGCCTTGGTCCTTCATCCCGGCATTGCAAACGATCTAGGTATCAGACTTGACTCTTGCGCCCCCGGTGCCATCACCACCGACACCGCCGTGATCGGGGATATCGCGGCGATCGGGGAGATAACCGTACAGCGATACCGAACCCGATGGCTTGGCGAGGGCACCGATGTGATTTTGGTTGCATCGGACGAAATCGATCAATTGGAACAATGGCTGGCAAACAAATCGATCGACATCGGCGACGAAGACGCCCTTCACGCCGCCCGAACGGCGGCAGGATTCCCTTGGTACGGGATCGACTTAACGGATGCGAATTTGCCTCAAGAAGCTGATCGTGATGATCTGGCGATTTCGTTCACCAAGGGCTGCTATCTGGGACAAGAAACCGTGGCTCGATTGGATGCGCTTGGCCAAGTACAAAAAAAATTGGTGCGATGGTCCATTCACGGCGCAACGCCAGAGAAAGATGCGACGCTGGTCGCCAATGAAAAAACGGTTGGCCGCCTGACCAGCATTGCCGCGCTATCGGCGGACGAAAAATCCGGCATGAATTCCAATCCCCCGGTGGACGCGATTGCGATCGGATTTGCTCGCCGCAGCCATTTTGACGCCGACGCGACTGCCAAAGGCACCACGGCGGACGGAAAAGACTTTGACGCCACCGTGCTCGGCGCCAACGTGCTGGGCGAATAAATCACTATCATGGTGAACATGGAACATTCACCCGAAGCCTTCGCCGAACTGTTGGAAAAAGTTCGCGACGGAGACGAACAGGCTACGACTCAGTTGTGGGAAAGCTATTTCCAACAACTCGTTCGAGTCGCCGCCAAACGCCTGCCTTTGAATTTGCGTCGCAGCGGGGACGAGGAAGACATCGCAATCTCGGCTTTCCACAGCTTCATCGCTGGAATCCGACGCGACCAGTTTCCTGATCTGTCTGGCCCCGAGAATCTATGGGGACTGCTGATCACTTTGACCAGTCGTAAATCCCAGGCACATCTGCGCCGACAAACTCGCCAGAAACGAGGCGGCGGAAAAGTCCGCGGCGAATCGGTTTTTCTGAACCATGCGGGCGAGCTAACGTCGGGTGGCATCGGCGGAATCACCGGTGGATCCGATGCAGCCGACATCCATGCTGAATTGGCCGAAGCGTGCGACGGGTTACTCGACCAACTTGACGACGAACAGCTAAAGCAAATCGCGATCATGCGAATGGACGGCTACTTGGTGGACGAAATCGCCACACGACTGGAACTTTCCAAGCGTGCGGTTGAACGTCGACTGCAATTGATACGGCGCACTTGGACGGAACAGGCCGACGAGAACAACCGTGACGAAGAAATCGAGTCCAAACCATGAGCCTGGATGATCTGCCCGCAATCGAACTGGCACGCATTGATGGAGTCTGTCTGCAGTACGAGTCCGATCTGCGCCGTGGTGAATCGCCATCGATTGATTCGCTCGTTGACCAACACGGTGGCCAGAGTGCAATGGAACTGCGCCGCGAGCCGGAATTGGTTCGCGATGAATTGGCCGCGAACCCACGCTCGACGTTGCCGCCGTCGTCGATTCCCTTTGGATCAACGCCCATCGCGTCGGGGGAAACCCCCGGCGACCAATCAATGGAACTTCCCTCGCCGGGCACGGTGATCGGCCCCTATGTAATCGAAGGCACCCTCGGCCATGGTGGCATGGGGGTCGTGTTCAAAGCGACTGACCAACGACTCGGTCGAACTGTCGCCATCAAAATGCTGGCGGGAAAAATTGCCCGTCGGCGCGACTTGAACGATCGGTTCCAACGCGAAGCCCGTGCCGTTGCCAGCATCAGTCATCCCAACATCGTCGAACTATTCGACGTCGGTTCGCACCAAGGATTGCCGTATGCGGTGATGGAGCATCTGGATGGCGAGTCGTTTGATTTGCGGCTGGAACGCCAACCGTTGTCGACCAGCGAAGTTCGACGCTTCGGTGCTCAGATTGCCAGCGCGCTGGCTACCGCTCACGCGGCTGGTGTTGTTCACCGAGACCTAAAACCGCACAACATCATGCTGGTCCAGCGTGCCAATGCCAGCGAAGACTCTAGCGCTACGATTGTCAAACTATTTGACTTTGGTCTGTCACGGGTGCCGCCATCGGACCTCGACGCCGATTCGGAACAGACTCGTGAAGGAATGATTCTTGGCACGCCTGGGTACATGGCACCCGAACAGGCCCGTGGCGAACCGGTCACACCGATGGCTGACATTTTCTCGCTTGGGTGCATTCTGCACGAGTGCTTCTATCGAGAGTACGCGTTCGAAGGGACCACCAAAGCATCTCGGATCATCGCGACCTTGAATGACGATCCACCGGCTGATCCAACTCGCCGCCGCGACGATATCGAATTGGCCAATTTGATCAATACTTGCTTGCGGAAAGATCCCGCCCAGCGTCCCGCTTCGGCTGCCATCATTGCCGATCAACTGCGAACCAATTTAGATTCGGATTTGGTACTCGGTGATCCATCTAAAAACGTTGCCACCAAAGCATCAACCAACGTCAATCACTTCGTCCGAATCGCGGCCGCAGTTTGTTTGGTTTTGATCGGCATGGCAGCGGCGATTTGGTTCATGAATCAACCACGCACCGAACTTGGCGACATCGAATCGCTTGCGGTTCTGACGTTCACCGATGCATCCGTGTCCGGGGACATCGAGACAGATTCGATTGAGAACGGTGCGCCGATGGGTGACAAGCCAATGCACCGGGGCGAAGAATTATCGGCTTTGTTGGTACATGAATTGTCACGGATACCTAGCGTTCGAGTCCCCCGGTTTCGGCCGCTTTCAGCGGACACCCCCGAACAACTGCGCAGCATCGGACGCCAACTTGAAGTCGACGCGATCCTGAGCGGAAATATCGAGAGCGTCAAAATTGGCGAAAAGCCCTTCGTCGAACTCGACTTGCAAATGATTTCGTCAAGAACGGGATCACAAATCTGGGGCCGAAAAATCCAGCTCCAGGCCGGCGACAACCTGTTGGAACAAAGTCGTTTGGCAACCGAAATCGCGGCTGTAATCAATCAAAGCCTAACGTCGACTGCCGCCGACGTGACTCCGCCGACCACCGAATCATTTCGATGCTTGGTCGACGGTGAAACTCGATCGGATCCCGACAGCGTTTGTGGACTTGCGATGGCTTTAAAGTGCTTTCAACGAGCTCACAAAGCTGACCCTCGATTCGTTGATCCCCTGGCTGGCATCGCGTTAACTTCGATTACCCTTGCCGGACAATCGACAATCGCTGAAACGGCGGAATTGGTTCGTCAAGCACGGGCCCGCGCCGAAGACGCCCTTCAACGAGACCCAACGTCGATCGACGCTCGTCTGGCGATTGCGATGATGGACTGGCAAACACTCGGACGATACAGGCAAGCCGAGCAAGCGTTCCGCGAATTAGCAACCGTAGCACCCAATCGATGGCAAGTCCAACATCAGCATGGATTGCTGCTGCTGGCACTGGGACGCGGGCAAGAAGCGACCGTTGCGTTGCGAGAAGCGTCGCTTCTAAACCCATTGTCCATGACCGTGAAAGTTGACCGAGCAAGATCGGCTTGGTTCGCTGGCAACACCGAACGGGCGATTGCAGATGCGATGTATTTGATGAAACGTTACGACAACCCACGACTGGCCCGCGGTCTGTTGGTCGACATCTATGAATCGCAAGAGCGATTCGACGAAGCCGCCGCGCTTCACGATTCGTTCGTGATGGATCCTGCCAGCAACGGCAATCCAATGTC
>JBAUHR010000360.1:0-4006 GCA_049680385.1 Rubripirellula sp.
CGTATTCCTGCTCCGACGTCGAATGTTCGATATCGAGTTTATGGACCCTCAAGAACGTCGTGGCATGCGTGCTAAGGAACTATTCGTAGTAGCAATCCAGCTTCACAAGTTAGGCAAGCTCAACCCAATCGGCGGGGCGATCGATCTACCCGCTGCCCTGCAGCAAATGATCAACTACATCGACCGCAAAGGCTCTGGCGATATTTTGATGGCTACCGAATAGCGAACACTCTTTCGATTTTTATCAGATTGAGTTTTTCTGCGAACTCGATGTCGCATCGAATTGTCATCAAGGGTGCGACTGGCCGATGTGAGTTCCGGCGGCGCGGTGGCCTCGCGAGTTTGCGATTGGCCTTCCGTGTTCCGTATACGGGTTCTAAATGAGCATCGGTCGGAGTAGCTCAGTGGGTAGAGCATCAGACTACGGATCTGACGGTCACGGGTTCGACTCCCGTCACGCACCAACGTTGGCTGAAAACCAACTCCTGAGCGCGAGAGCGTTCACCATGAAGCTGGCGGGCATTCGGTTGCCTCGTCGAATCGGCTGGCGGAGACAAACGACCTCGGTCGCAAGTCTTCGCTCGGCAACACGATGGTTTCGCCCTGCAGGTTTGCAGACGAATCATCCAGCAGCATCGGACGAAACAGAAAACGGTCTTTGAAACTCTGATCGGCAAACGCTGGGCAATTGCCGAGCCGCACTGTTCCGAGACGAAGCCCCGATTCAGCGGACGCCGGTCACGCTCGATGATTTCGAGCAAACTTCCGCGAACGTTTCGTGTGATTCAGCGAACAATCGCGTGCCCAAAAGCCTCCTTCTATCAATTCAATCGAAAACAAAGCCGCTGGCGAGTCGGCAATGAATCTCGCCGCATGTGTGTAGGAGTACGACCAAATGATGTTCAAGAAGATTCACATCCGCAGCTACGAAGTCGGATTGAAGTTCCGAGACGGCGAATTCGTTGACTTGCTCGGTTCGGGTAAGCACTTCGTATTCACGCGATTCAGCAAGACCACTATCCAAGTTGTAAGCAAACGAGATCCGTGGATCCAGCACGAGCAACTCGACGTGATCGTGAAGTCGGTTGCTTTGGCTGGAAAGGCTGAGGTCGTCGACTTGCGAGATCACGAACGAGCGTTGGTGTGGATCGACGGTCGTTTTAGCCGCGTGCTTGGCCCAGGTCTATACGCATACTGGGTTGGCGTTCGCGATGTCCTTATCGAAACGGTTGCCATCGAAAACGCACGTCTCGAGCACAAGCAGCTCGCGTCGATCGTTCGCGGTGGCGATGCCGTTCGATTTCTTGACGTGTGCAAGGTCGATCGAGACCATGTCGGCGTACTGTTCTTGGACGGTCGTTATGTCGACCAACTCGGTCCAGGCTTGTACGCGTTTTGGAAGGACGCCGGCGACGCTCGCGTGGTCGAAATCGACATGCGTGAATCCCAAGTCGACGTGTCAGGCCAAGAGATGTTGACCGCGGACAAAGTGTCACTGCGCATCAATGCGATGGTGACGTACGTCGTGAAGGACGCTCGCCGAGCGGTGAGTGCTTCGGACGATGTTCGTCAGTCGATCTATCGCGAAGCGCAGCTCGCGCTGCGCACTTCGGTGGGTGCTCGTGAACTCGACGTATTTCTGTCGGGACAAGCTGGCAGCGATAAGGATGATTTGATAGACGAACTCGAAGCGAACGTCCGAGATCGTGCCGGCGTGCTCGGTTTGGAAGTTGTGTCGGTCGGTATTCGCGACGTGATCCTTCCTGGAGACATGAAGGACTTGATGAACAAGGTGACTGAGGCCAAGAAGGCGGCCGAGGCCAATTTGATCTCGCGGCGTGAGGAAACGGCCGCGATGCGCAGCCATGCCAATACGGCAAAGCTGTTGGCCGACAACCCAACGCTGATGCGATTGCGAGAACTGGAAGTCCTCGAAAAGATCGCTTCAGCGGGCAACATGAGCATCGTGCTCGGCGAGAAGGGACTCGCCGACCGAGTCGTCAACTTGCTGTAAGTCTCGAAACGCCCGCAGCGGAGTGATCCACTGCGGGCGTTCTTCATTTTTCGGTTACAATCCAAACCATGATTACCGACAAGAAACTCGTATCGACCAGCAAATTCCTCAGCTTGGTTCTCAGGCATCAACCTGAAGTCATCGGCATGACGCTGGATGCGGAAGGTTGGCTTGACATCAATGCACTCATCGCGGCTGCAAATGAGCGTGGCACGACGCTGACACTCGATCTGCTTCACGAAGTCGTCGCGACGAACGACAAGAAGCGGTTTGCTCTGAGCGACGATGGCCTTCGCATTCGCGCCAGCCAAGGTCATTCGGTTGCGGGCGTCGACCTAAAGCTCACCGAAACAGCGCCGCCGGAAACGCTGTATCATGGGACTGTCGCCGCTTTCATCGACAGCATCCGGTTCACTGGCCTCGAGAAACGATCTCGGAACCACGTGCATCTTTCGGCCGATGAAGCCACGGCAACCAAAGTCGGCTCGCGACGAGGCAAACCGATTATTCTCCGCGTCGATGCCGCAGCAATGAACCAAGCCGGACATCGCTTTTTCTTGTCGGCAAACGGAGTTTGGTTGGTCGATGCAGTGCCAACTTCGTTTTTAAGCATCCCGGACTGAATCATGGAAATCAAGATTCAAGTTGGCGATGTTCTCGAAGCGAAGGCGGACGTACTGATTTCAACTGCCAATCCGTGGTTGAATCTATCTGGCGGAGTCAACGGTGCAATCCTAAGCGCGACGGGTCCGAAGATTCAGGAGGAACTTCACGCGTTCTTAAAGCAAAAAGGCACGTCTGCGGTCCCCGCCGGCACCGTCGTGCCAACTGAAGCCAGCAGCTTGCCGTTTCGCTGCATCCTTCACGCCGTCGCAATCGACCCGTTCTATGACTCATCGGTCGAGCTTGTTCGTCGAACCGTTATCACCGCCCTTGAGATGGCGGCCCGACGAGGTGCGGAGACGATTTCGATGCCGACTCTTGCGACTGGCTATGGCCCGATGTCCATCGCCGAATTTGGCTTAGCGATCAAACCGCTGAAGGATGAGTCCCGGTTTCAAGACTTGGTATTGACCGTGGTCGTCCGGAACGATGCTGACCGCGTTGAACTGGACACGGCGATTGGCGAACTAAATGCCGACCGCACGGTGGCCGAATGAAGTACGGCTTTCTCTTCTTGTTGCTGGCGATCGCGATCGGCGTCGCGGCGTTTCGAGGTGGGCCGTGGGCTTGGCTGCTCTTTTATCCTGCGTTTTCTTTTGGTGTGGTTGCTTCCGCCTATTTGTTCTCGGCACCGGGCGTCTTTGGCAAGCGTTTTGATGGACGGCGCTCCCGACTGGGGACGTTATTGGTGCTTCCCTATGTTCTGTACGTGTCGGCGGTGTGGCATGTCGTTCGGTTTTTGTCGCGGGAGCCGAAGACCAGCATGCTGAATGACGACATCGAACTATCAAGGCGTTTACTTCGGCACGAATTACCGGAGGGCATTGTATCGGTCGTTGATTTGACGTGCGAGTTCACGGAACCTAAGGATGGATGGGGCCTTCAGTCCTACCTTTGCCATCCGATGCTTGATGGGACGGGGTCGACATCGGATGAGATTCGTGAGTTAGCGGACGAAATCATCAAAATGCCGAAGCCGGTTCTGATTCATTGCGCCCAAGGTCACGGCAGAACGGGCCTGGTTGCTGCAGCTGTGTTGATTGTGTCCGATCGGGCACAGACGGCGGCGGATGCGATCGCGATCATTCAGGCCGTCCGTCCCGGTGTTGAATTGAACAAGGCACAACGAATGATCTTAGAGCAACTCTAATGAACCACGACGCGATCATCGGTTGCATCTTGGGAACCGCCGTCGGTGATGCTCTCGGGTTGCCGTATGAAGGTGTCTCCGCCAAGCGAGCGCCACGGTTGCTTGGGCCGCCGGATCGTAATCGGTTCTTTCTCGGTCGAGGCATGATCTCGGACGATACCGAACACACCTGCATGGTG
>JBAUHR010000361.1:0-2720 GCA_049680385.1 Rubripirellula sp.
CGTTCGCGCAGCCGGATCACGCACGACAGGATTTTCTGGCTTAACGTGATCGGGTCTTCGACCAAATCGATTTCGTCCAAACAAACATCGCATCCGCCGCAATTGTCCGTCGCATAGCTTTGGCCAAAATGCTCTACCAACACTCGGTGACGACACACCGTTCCCGCACATACGTCGAACATGGCTTCGAGCGATGCGAGCGCGGATGGGTACGACGACGGTTCGCCGGAAATGATGCGTTTCCAAGTCACCACGTCGCCGCCCGAGTAGAACAGCACACACTCCGATTCGAGTCCATCGCGTCCCGCTCGGCCGCTTTCCTGTTGATAGTGCTCGATCGATTTTGGCATCCCTGCATGAACGACGTAGCGAACGTTCGACTTGTCGATCCCCATTCCAAACGCGACCGTAGCCACGATCACATCGCATTCGTCTTTGATGAACGCGTCCTGGTTGGCCTTCCGCGTTTCGTCATCCAGCCCGGCGTGATAGGGCAGTGCCGAGATGCCGGATTGGACGAGCGACGATGCCGTCTTTTCAACTTCTTTGCGACTGATGCAGTAGATGACTCCCGATTCACCCTTGTGCCGGCCAACCACCTCCATCACTTGCTGCAAGCGACCGTCGGCGCGGACCATTCGGTAAGTCAGGTTGGGTCGGTCAAAGTTGCCGACGATGATTTCGGGATCGGCGAGTCCAAGCTGGGTGGCGATGTCGTCGCGAACCGGCCCAGACGCCGTGGCGGTGTAGGCATGAACTGATGATTGGGGGAACCATTCTTTGAGCGAACTCAGACCGCGATACTCGGGTCGAAAATCGTGCCCCCAGTTGCTGATGCAGTGAGCTTCGTCGATCGCGAAGAACGAGATCGGTTGGCGGCGAAGGAAACCAAGAGTCTTGGGATTCAGCAGTCGCTCGGGCGCCAGATAAAGCAGTTTCAGTTCGCCGCTGCGAATCGAGTCGGCGACTTCGCGTTTCTCGTCGTCCGTTTGCGTGCTGTTGACGTAGGCGGCCGCAACACCGCACGCCCGCAGTGCGTCAACTTGGTCTTTCATCAGCGAAATCAAAGGCGACACGACCACGGCCATCGCATCAAGCGAAATGGCAGGCACTTGAAAGCACAACGATTTACCGCCGCCGGTCGGCAACACGGTCAGCGAATCGCGCCGGTTCAAGACACACTCGATCGACTCTTCTTGAAGCGGCCGAAACGCGTCATAGCCCCAAACCTCTTTCAAGATTCGGTGAACGTCGTTCGTCTCAGTCGCATCAGCCGTCATCCACGCCGCTCCAAGCTAGCCAGCCCTGTCCGCACGGGCGTCAACAAGCCGTCACTATGGCGCAGGGACTCCGAATCGACAAGAACAGCGGACATTTGGCGACGACGCAATGGAATCCGTAATGGTTGATCACGACAAATTTGACACCGCCGGCGGCTTCGCCTATTCTTTCGCTTTCGCGAGACTACACGTGTAGGCAAAAGGCGTTCACTCGAGGAAACGATGCCCAAGAAAAAGGCCAGAAAGTCGCCCAACCCGATCCCGACGATCGGTGCGGAAGAAATGGCAATCTTTCAGTTCATTCAAGACCGCTCGGCGGCCACCGTCCGCGAAGTCGCTGATCACTTTGCCGGTCAAGGCAAAGCACGGACGACCGTGTTGACGGTGATGGATCGGCTGCGGTCGAAGGGACTATTGTCGCGAAAAAAAGTGGGTGGATCGTATCAGTACCAACCTTGTGTTGATCCGGGCGTGTTGATTCAGTCGATGGTGGGTGACTTTGTTCGCCGCGTGCTGGGCGGTTCGATCTCGCCGTTCATGGCGTACATGAGCCAATCGGGCGAGATGACGGAGTCAGAACTTCAAGAACTGAAGAAAATCGTCGGTGAGTTAGAGCAGAAACAAAAAGAGGCCAAGGCAGATTCATGATGCCGACCGCAGAAACCATCGTATCCGCACTCACGCGAGCGTCATGGCAGGGCGGCACCGCGTTTTTGGTGGCACTGATCGTGCTTTGGATTGTCAATCGTTTGGCAAGCGTTCCGGCCTGGGCTCAGCACTGGGTTTGGCGAATCGTCAGCATCAAGTTTCTAATCGCGTTGGTCACTTTGCCAACCGTCACGTTGGCGATATTGCCCGCGCCAAAAGTGAACTCGGTCAACCGTGTTGAAGTTCAAAACCAGGCCAGAGGACCTATCCCTGGCCAGCCTTCGGACGAGTTGCTGCAGGGTCCGCGAAACGTCACAGAATCACCCGTGCCGTCCGCCGCCGACAAAATCGATTTGGCGCGTGTCGATGATTCAGCGTGGAGCTGGAAATTCGTCGCAGCGTCTGTGTGGTGCAGCGGCTTCCTTGCCAGCCTTGTTGTCATGGTGATGCAGATGGTCCAATCCTATCGACTGCCTTGCCGACCGATTGAATCGGGATTTCTGAACGACGAAAAACGCCGGTTGGCGAATCTGTTTGGTTTAAACAAGGAACCTGCGTTGATGGTGTCGGCCAGTGTCGCCGGGCCGCTACTCGCCGGGCCAATCAACCCGAAAATTGTGATCTCGGATTCGATCATCCGAACGGCTAGCGACGGCGAGATTCGCTGTGTGCTGGCTCACGAGATGGCACACGCCCACCGTCACGATCTGTGGTGGAACCTGTTGCCGGCGGCTGTCCAGGCCGTGTTTTGGTTTCATCCGCTGGCGTGGTGGCTGCATCGCAGCCACCGTG
>JBAUHR010000362.1:0-4520 GCA_049680385.1 Rubripirellula sp.
AAACAAGATCACTCGTTTTGGAAAAATATCATCGCGATGGCCGGGACGGTCGCCCGGCCGCTTCCGATGCTCGGGCTTACCACCCGGCCAACCCGTGATGGTCGATTGCAAGTGCCGAAACACACGCAGGTTGATGTCGTAGCTGCTGCCGTGCGCGGCCAATAAGTCTTGCAGACCGTGTTCGTTGTAATCTGCATCGGTCAGTTTCAAAAGCGATTTTCCGACACCTTCGGACAAGTCGATCACTGCGCGCCGAGTTGTCGTGTCGTCCCAGGTCACGTCACCGATCAACCAGGGCGTTGCGAACCGAGCCAATCCGGACGCAGCCGCTTGGTCGAGCAGGATTTCGGCGCTCGGGTGGTCCTGCAAGAACGTTGCCGGAACATTCGCGCTGGCGAAACCTTCGACGACGCGAGCGGCGATGTCCGCTTTGCCTTCGCCCATCGCTACCAACAAGATTCGCTTTGCCGAAAGAATCGTTTCGATACCCATCGTGATGGCGTGACGAGGGACGTTTTCGGCACCGAAAAAATCGCTGGCTGCTTCCGTTCGCGTCGATTCGTCTAGCGTGATTAGCCGCGTTCGGGAACTGCGATCCGATCCGGGCTCGTTCAGTCCGATATGCCCAGCGCGGTTGACGCCCAACAACTGAACATCGATACCACCGGCATCACGAATCATTTGTTCGTATTGGGCACAGTGCAACGCGGCGTTTTCTTTCGACACTGTCCCGTCGAGCAAATGAATGTTGGCCGGATCGATGTCCACATGATCAAAAAGATGTTCATGCATGAACCGCGAAACACTTTGCAGTTCCACCGGTTGCATCGGGTGGTACTCGTCGGAGTTGAACGTCACGACGTTGGCAAACGACAATTCACCCGCGCGATGCAGACGTACCAATTCGCCATAGATATTGACCGGCGAAGATCCGACGACCAAACCAAGCACTGCATTTTGGTTCTGGCTAGCTTTCAAGCGGATCAGATCAGCAATATCGGCCGCGGCCGCTGCCGATGCATCGGATGCTCGTTCGAAAATACGACAAGAGATCCGCTCGTTAGGTTTCGTGATCACTGACGATCCTTACTAAGAAGGTTGAGCTAAGAGGGTTGTCTAGAGAGTTTTTTTGCTACCATCGCGGCGCCTAAGATCCCGGCGTCGTTTCCAAGGGTCGCGTATTCGATTTCCATGTTACCACCGACCTGCACCAGCGTCGTCGCTTTGACGGTGGCACGGATGTGGTGCAGAAAACGCCTGCCCGTTTCAGTCGCGTTGCCACCAAACGTCATCGCTCCACCAAGCAGCACAACGGCCGGATCAAGTCCCTGGCCTAACATGCCGATCGCACGGCCGACCAGGACTGCGGTTTCGTCGACAACTTGAATACAGATCGCGTCGCCGGCTTCTGCCGAATCGGCAATCGCGAGCGTCGTCCATTCCTTCGAACGGGCTTTGTCACTGGCCAACAACTTTTTCAGCCGTTTGATCACGCCAGCAGCGCCGGCATAGGATTCAAGGTGACCACGACTGCCACAGGTGCATCGCAGCGCATCGTCGTCGAAGTTGATGGTGATGTGACCGATCTCGCCCGCGCATCCATGGTCGCCACCGTGTGGTCGGCCACCGGCCACGACGCCACATCCGACACCTGTCCCCAGCGTGACGAGCGCCAGCGATTGTTCGCCTAAGTTTCTCGCAGCATGCTCGGCATACGCCGCGGCATTGGCATCGTTGGTGACGGTGGTCGGACGCTGACAAACGTCCGACAAGATTTGATTCAGCGGTTGCCCAAGCCAACCCGGCAAGTTGACCACTTCTCGCAGTACAAACTCACGCGTGTCGAGAACTCCGGGAACCGCCAATCCGACGGCCTTCAATCGATCCCCCGCGATGTCAAACCGCTCGCAGTACTGGCTTGCAAAGTCGACGGCGAACTGAAACACTTTTTCAGGTGTCTTCAGTACTGGCGTTGCCGCGGAACCTTGTGCGATCATCGTGCCGCCATCGTCGACCAGGCCGACTTTTACATTGGTGCCGCCGACATCGATGCCGAGATAAAGATCGCCGAGGATATTTGGAAGCTGCATGGAAACGCTGGCTGACGCAAAACGGTTTGACCGGCGAGGTACCGGCTGCTGAATTGGCTTGCACGCTTCGAGCACGTCGACTCAATCGCCGTTTGCCCAGCCTGCAAAAAATGGACTGGCTACGACAATAGTTCGGCAGACAATTGTTTGCCGCATTGCCCGATTACTTTTCCAATCAATTCGTCAGCCTGGTCACCGCTGAGAGTTTGGTCGTGACGCTGCAATTGAACCGTCAGTAAGACCCGTTTGCGATCTTTGCCGTCTTTTTCGGCATTTCGGTAGGTTTCGCGATACCGCACATCGGCCAGCGAATCGCCAACCGCCGCTCGCACGACTTTTTCCAAATCAACCCAGCGAACCGACTCGGCAAGGACAAAGTTCAAGTCGCGTTCGATCGACGGGAACATGCTGACCGACTTTTGCTGAGGCACCAAGGAAGAGATTTCTAGCATCGCTGGCAACGCAATCTCGGCCACCACCACCGGTGCCGGAAGCTTCCACGATTTCAGCACTTTGGGGTCAACGATGCCCAAATATCCAAGTTCGACGTCGCCGATCTTCAGCGACACCACACTGCCTTTGGCGAAACCTACCCGGTCGACCGACTGGACATTCAAGCCGCCTTCGACACCCATTCGTTCGAAAAGAGTTTCGAGAGTTCCTTTGACGACAAAGAAGTCACTGCCCGAGACGATTCCCAATGAATACTGTTCTGATGGCAGTGTGTCGTTGTTACCAGTCGCGGGAAGGTAGATGTGCGCGATTTCGAACAAGTCAGCCGCAATCGACGACGAAGCCCAGTTTTTCGCGCGGCCTTCCAGCAAGCTTGGCAACAGAGTCCGGCGCAATCGGCGGGCGCCTTTTAACATCGCTGTTTCTGTTTGCAGCGCCGGCGTGTCGGTCCACGGGCTTAGCGATTTGTCCAACTTCTCAGTAACGATGCTTGGTGTCATCGCTTCGCTAATTCCAGCCGACGTCAACACTTGGCGAACTCGTTCCATCGCCGTATCAAAGTCGCGTTTCGAACTTGGCGCGACGGGGATCGGCGCGTCTTCGGGAATCTTGTCGTATCCGTGGATACGAGCGACTTCTTCGATCAAGTCCGCTTCGCGAGTCAAATCGTGACGCCATGTGGGCGGCACATACACGGTCGACTTGGCATCGGACTTGCCCGCTTCGCAGCCAAGTTTTGTCAGGATGCGTGTCACTTCGTCAGCGTCGATTTTGATCCCGAGGATTCGCTCGATTTGGCTGGCACGTAGCACAACGGGATCGTTTGGCTGGATGGTCGGCGCCGTATCAATGATGCCGTCCGCAACCGAGCCGCCCGCCATTTCAACGATCAATTCGCAAACTCGTCGCGATGCCCATTCGACGCCGACCGGATCGACCTTACGTTCGAATCGGTAGGACGATGGACTGTGCAGTTTCAATCGGCGAGCCGTGCGCCGTACCGACAGTGGCGTGAACACGGCGGCTTCGATCACAAGGTTCGTCGTCGAATCAGAAACTTCGGACAGGGCGCCGCCCATCACACCGGCGACCGCTTGCGAGTCCTTGGCGTCCGCAATCACACACATCGATTCGTCGAGTTCGTAATCGCGGTGATCGATCGCTTGAATCTTCTCGCCCTTCGCTGCCTGTCGCACAACGATTTGTTTGTCGGCGATCTTGTCATAGTCGAACGCGTGCAGCGGTTGGCCACATTCCATCATCACAAAGTTCGTCGCGTCGACGACGTTGTTGATCGACTGGTATCCCTCGATTGAACCGTCCAATCGACGTTTCCAAAACACGGATTGCAGTGCTTCGACCAACCACGCTGGGCTGGGGCCAACCTTGACGCCCTGGATGACTCGCGCGGTGTAACGCGGACATGCATCGGTCGCCTGATTTTTTACTGACAACAACGAGTCGACTTTGGTTGATCCGGCGGCCAGGCTCGGTTCGGGCGTCGCAACGTCTAGACCATACAAGACACCGATCTCGCGAGCGACTCCGAGGTGCCCCAGGCAATCGCCGCGGTTGCTGGTGACTTCAAGGTCGATGATGAAGTCGCCACCAAGTTCGGTCGTTTCCTCGTGGTTGAGCCCCGAAAGGCTCAGCCGAAGGGCCAATTCTTCGTGAGACATCGGCAAATCGATGTATTTCGACAACCATTTCAAAGAAACAAGCATGGCGTGATTTCAAGCGGCAAACGAGGACAAAGCGGAAGCCCGATAGTCTATCGGACAGCCGAAATCCGCAAAAGATCGGCAAAAAACGGATCCCCTTCGTCATCCATTGGTTGCCCGGACCACCCTCGTGGCCCCGCGACTCCGCTCGCGCGGGTGTACGGTTGGTTTTGTGAACTGCTTTGCAGTTCATATGGTTGCCCGGATCACCCTCGTGGCCCCGCGACTCCGCTCGCGCGGGTGTACGGTTGGTTTT
>JBAUHR010000363.1:0-12208 GCA_049680385.1 Rubripirellula sp.
CTGAATTACTTCGCGACTTCGGGGGCTCCGACCAAAATCGGGTCTCGGCCATCGTGGTAGTAGACTCGGTTTCGGCCGATGTTTTTTGCGGCGTAAAGGGCTTCGTCGGCTCGTCGCAGCACAGGGCTGACGATCATGTCTTCGCGCGGTTCGCTTAGCCCGACACTGATCGTGACATCGATCGTTTTCGAACCTGCCTGCATCGGGTACTCCGATACAGCCTTGCGCAACTCGTTCATTTTTTCCGCCGCAACTCGCAGCGGTCCATCCAACACCGCCGCAAATTCCTCGCCGCCAAATCGCGCCACCATCAACGAGCCTTCTAAGCGAGTCCGCAGCACCGAAGCGAGCTGTTTCAAAACCTGGTCGCCCGCTTGGTGCCCGTGCGTGTCATTGATGACTTTGAATTTATCGATGTCGATCAGCGCGATCACGAACGATCGCCCGCCCGCGCGGTAGCCAGTAAACAGTTCGTCCAGCCGGTTGTCCAGCGCGCGACGATTGAACAGACCGGTCAGGCCGTCGGTGCGTGCTTCGGTCAGGTAGCATGCGATTTGACGAGTCTGTCGTTCAAGCTGCTCTTCGGCTTCGTCGAGTTTCGACTTCAACTGCTCGTTGTTCTGCATGATTTGTTGCAAGACAGCAACGACTTTGATTTCAGCAGGCGATTTCATGCCGTCTTTCTGAACCGCTTCGCTCAACTTCGCCAACTGTTCTTGGTTGCCAGACACGTTGCCTGCGTAATCGTGTGTCCAGGCGCCAAGTTCCTGCATCAGTTGCAGCAGTTGTTGGCGATCATCGTCGCTGAGGTTGTGTCCGTCGTCGGCGGTCCGTCGCCGGCCGCGACGAAATCCAATGAGGAAGCCGACGGCCAATAGGATGGTCGCAAGCACGATCCCGACGATCAGCGGCGTGGCTTCTGCGAGCGACATTGGCTAATGATCCCTGCCTTGTTCACGATTACCAGGTGCGTTTCCCAGGTGCGTTTGTACCCAGGTGTTACGTTTCCTGGGTTCACCATTTCTAGCTACGTGCCACCCTAGCTGCGGGCCACTTCGGGGGCGAACGAAAGTTCGTCACCGCGAGCGATGACCACCAATCCGCTTTCGGTGACCGTGAATCCGCGCGCCCGGTCGGCTTCGGGATCATAGCCGATTTCCGTTTCTGCCGGGATACGGACACCCTTATCCACGATCACGCGGCGCAGTCGGCTACGCCGGCCGACTTCGACATCATCGAACAAAATGCAGTCTTCGACTCGCGCGTACGAGTTGATCCGGGTACCAGGCCCCAAGACACTGCGAGCGACGGTACCGCCGCTGACAATCGCACCCTGACACACCAGCGAATCGAGCGCGACGCCGCGGCGAGTTGCCGGGCCACCCTCGCTGCCGAAGACAAATTTTGGTGGCGGCAATTGCGGCTGAAACGCGCGGATCGGCCAGTGTTCGTCGTACAAGTTCAGCAGCGGATCGACACCGATCAGGTCCATCGTGGCGTCAAAGTATGCGTCGATCGTACCGACGTCTCGCCAGTACGCAACACGTTTGCGATTCTCGTCCAAGAACGGGAACGCATAGACTTTGTACTTGTCGATCGCGCCGGGAATGATGTTCTTGCCAAAATCATGGTCGCTGTCTTCGACGGTCGCATCGTCGCACAACTGTTCGTACAAGAACCGAGCGTTGAAGATATAAATCCCCATCGATGCCATGTAGACGTCGGGGTCTTCGGGCGTCGGGATGGGATCTTCGGGCTTTTCTTGAAACCCGACGACACGGTGATCCAAATCGGCTTGAATGACGCCAAACTCTTTCGCTTCGGCGCGCGTCACCGGCAACGCTCCGATCGTGATGTCCTCGTCCATCTTGCGATGGAATTCCAGCATCGGTTTGTAGTTCATCTTGTAGATGTGGTCGCCACCCAAGATGACGACATCGCGAGGCTGTTCGCGTTCGATCGCATAAATGTTCTGGTAGACCGCGTCGGCGGTGCCGGTGTACCAGTTGTCGGCGAAACGCTGTTGAGGCGGCACGACGTCGATGAATTCGCCCAATTCTCGGCAAAAATAATTCCGCCATGCCAAGTTGATGTGCCGGTCCAGCGAACCCGCTTTGTACTGGGTCAGTAACAAAATGTTCCGCATGCCGCTGTTCAGGCAGTTGCTAAGCACAAAGTCGACGATCCGGTACAGCCCTCCGAAAGGTACAGCCGGTTTGGCTCGGTCGCGGGTCAGTGGTTCGAGCCGTGAACCGCGTCCACCCGCCAAAATCACTGTCAAAGTGTCTCGCATCATGATTTGATTCCATACACCCGTTGATTGCCCTGAATCATCGCGATCTGCAACGTCCTGTTTATGCAATCATTAAGTTACCACGCTACGCGGTTGTCGTGCGAGACCGAACGAAAGAATTGGCCTGCGGTTTGCTCGACGGGAAAGATAAGAATGTTCTGCCGGTTTGACAGCCGGATGGTGAGTTTTTGGACTTGGAGAAACATTGATGCAGAGTCTTTGGAAAAGTACATCGTTCGCACTGGCTGCCATGTTGGTCGGTGCATTAGTGATGGGCGTCGTGATGTCGTTGCCGCAGAGTTTGCAGGTTGAAGCGATTGGGCAAGAACGAGCACCGACGGGACCGTTTTCGGCTCAGCGATCTGGCCAGCCAGCACCGCCCGCCGCCGGGACACTGCAGCGACAGAACTTGACTGCGGCGGACGGCTTGTCGACGGCGTTCCGCAACGTCGCCGAAGTTCTGAAGCCAAGCGTGGTCAGCATCAGCACGAAACAGACGCAGGTGATTCGTACTTCGGGACGACGCGTGCCGCGCGGATTCGAAGACTTCTTTGGTGGCCAGGCCCAACCGCAAATCCAGGAACGTGAATCCAGCGGAATGGGCAGCGGCGTGATCGTTCGCGCCGATGGATACATTTTGACAAACAACCACGTCATCGAAGGTGCGGACGAATTGTCGGTTGAGTTTTCCGATGGCCGCATCGAAGTCGGATCGGTCGTTGGCACCGATCCGCAGACGGACTTGGCGGTCGTGAAGGTCAACTTGGACGGACTGCGACCGGCAACGTTCGGCAGCAGTGATGATATTCGTGTGGGCGATTGGGTGCTGGCAATCGGCAGTCCCTTTGGGCTCGACCAAACCGTGACTGCGGGAATCATCAGCGGCAAGAATCGCGTCCAACGGATCATCGCCGACGGCGATGGATTCGAAGATTTTTTGCAAACCGACGCGGCCATCAACCCCGGAAACTCGGGCGGCCCGCTGGTCAATTTGCGTGGCGAACTGGTCGGCATCAATACGGCGATCTTGTCGCGATCGGGCGGCAGCGCGGGCATCGGTTTTGCGATCCCTGTATCGCTGGCCCAACCGGTACTGGACCAAATCATCGAAACCGGCGAGGTGCACCGCGGGTTCTTGGGCGCGCAGGTCGTCGACGTGACGCCCGAAAGTGTCAATTCGTACGATTTGAAAGTTCGATCCGGCGGATTGATCGGCACCGTGCTGGAAAACCAACCAGCAGCAAAAGCCGGCCTGCAGCCGGGTGACGTGGTGGTCAAGTTGGACGGCCGGAAAGTCACCGGCGGAACTCAGCTTCGCAACTATGTCGCCAGCCGCGTGCCGGGAACAACCGTCAAGATGGAAGTCGACCGCAACGGCGAATCAGTGACCGTTGCCGTCCAATTGGGCGAGCGAACGGATGCGGCAATGGCGATGTTCAGCGGATTCTATGAACAGATCGGTGCCGAACTGGTTCCCGTGACACCAGAATCAGCTCAGCAATACGGATACCGGGGGCTGCGCAGCGGGCTGATCGTCAGCAGTGTGCGTGACGCCGGAATCGCCGCGCAAGCGGAACTAGAAGTCGGCGACGTGATCGAGTCGGCCTCTGGTACTGAACTGACGTCGGTGGACCAGTTGGCGACCATCTTTGCGCGAGCCGAACGATCGCGCCAGATCTTGCGACTGATCGTCCGCCGCGGCAACCAGCGCATGATGTTGCCAATCGGGTTCGGCGAGTAAGTCGCCCGACCGAGCGGTCGGTCACAGGAGTACGAACCGGCGGAGCGGTTCGGCGACGATTTGCAGTAATTTAGTCGTCGTCCCGCTGGCTGGCTCGGCGGTCAGGTCGTGATTTGTGGTTGTGATCGATTGATTTGGCGGTACATTCGATCCCCATGAATACGACCACTCGCGACCTGCCGACGATCCGACAACTTCCCCCCAACCTGATCAACCAGATCGCTGCGGGTGAAGTGATCGAGCGTCCGGCGTCGGTCGTGAAGGAACTGGTCGAGAATAGCATCGATGCAGGTTCGCATCGCATCGAAGTCACGATCGCGGGCGGTGGCACCGAACTGATCCGAATCAGCGACGATGGCTGTGGAATGACAGCCGAGCAATTGCCGCTTGCGATTGCTTCGCATGCGACCAGTAAACTGCCCGATGACGATTCGCTGTTCAGCGTCCGCACGCTGGGGTTCCGCGGTGAAGCCTTGGCGTCGATCGGCAGCGTTTCGCACATGACGATCCGCAGCCGCACCGAAGGCGACGATTGCGGGCACGAAGTCCAAGTGCGTGGCGGAGTCATCGAGGCACCGGCGCCGTGCGGTTGCCCGGTCGGGACCGTGATCGAAATCAAGAACCTGTTTTTCAACACGCCGGTTCGACATCGTTTCTTGAAAACCGCAGGCACCGAACGAGGACACATCGTCGAAGCGTTCACACGTTTGGCGTTGGCCAATCCGCAAGTGCATTTTGTGTTGATCAACAACGACAAGATCGTTTACGACTTGCCCGTTTCGACTCGTTGGTCGGACCGGATCGGTGCGTTCTTTGGCGACGAGGTCGCAAGTGTGCTGATTCCGATTCGTGACGAATCCGACAACGTTCGAATCAGCGGTTATGTCTGCGATCCGTCGGTCAGTCGCGGCAACAACCGGATGCAGTACCTGTTTTTGAACGGACGGCACATCCGCGACCGCTCGCTGCAGCACGCGCTCGGCGAAGCGTACCGCGGACTGCTGATGGTCGGACGGTTTCCAGTTTGTTTTCTGCGGATGGACATGCCGCCGGAAATGATCGACGTGAACGTTCACCCAACGAAGTTGGAGGTGCGATTTACCGATGGCGGCAAAGTATACGCACGGTTGCTGCAGACTCTGCGGCACCAGTTCCTGCGCACCGACATGACTCATCGCGTCGGTCCCGGCCCGGCGCAGGATAACGACGGCTTGCCCGCGGCGGTGCCAGTTCCGCCTGGTTCACCCGAGCAATCTGCACAGTTGCAGCGTCAGTCGGTGATTGATTGGGCACGAACGGGCGTGCAGAAACCAATCGCGACGACACAAACGATGCCGTCGCTCGGAACTCCCGCGTTCCACCCCTTCCCGGGCGGCGCAAGTCCCGCGTCAGCGAATAATAGTCTCGCGCCGGCGAATGATGTTGCGCCTTGGGAAATCGATTCGAAAAACGCTAGCGGGCCAGCGACGGACCAGTCGGCGAGTGATGACGAAACTTCGCCGTCGGTTTGCTACCTCGGCTTTCAAGTTCACAACCGATACTTGGTCACCCAGGATGAATCGGGAATGGTCGTCATCGATCAACACGCGCTTCATGAACGAGTTTTGTACGAACGAGTTTGCGAGAAGGTGCTAGGCGAAGGCAAATCGCTCGAGTCCCAACGTTTACTGGTGCCGGAACCCGTTTCACTAACGCCCGCCGAACGGACCGCGGCACTCGATGCGAAGGATACACTCGGCAAGATCGGTCTAGAGATCGACGACTTTGGCGGCGAGACGATCGTGATCCAGTCGTACCCAGCGATGCTAAAGCATGGATCGCCGGCCGACATGTTACGCACCGTTTTGGACGCGTTGGTTTCGGCGGGCAAGCAACCCGATCCGAAAGATCTGCTGAACCATTTGCTTTCGACGATCGCTTGCAAGGCAGCCGTCAAAGCGGGCGACCCACTGGCACCCGAAGAGATCGTTAGCTTGCTGGAGCAAAAGGATCTCTATCACGACACGCATCACTGCCCACACGGGCGGCCAACGGCGTTGTTCTTTAGTCGCGACGAACTCGACCGAATGTTCGGCCGACTGGGGCCGCGCGGCCGCGGGTAAACGCAGCCCCACCCGGTCGGTCGCTGTCCCAGGTGGAGCGAAGTGAAGTGAAGTGAAGCGTCGTCGAACTTTCTCGCTAGCGAAGCGAGCTGGCGGACTCGGGAACCGTCGCGATGGACTCGTCGGCTGCTTCCAATCCAGTCGCATCCAAACCAGCTCGGGCCAGCAGCTTGCTGCCGGTTTCGCTGGGGGCATCGTCGATCTTTGGCAGTCGTGACGCGATCGCTTGGATCGTCGCTCGGGTCGCCCGCTTCGTCGACGTGAAAGCCGCTGCGATTGCTTTACCGATCGACGCGGGTTTTGCAATTCGCTGGATCGACCACGCACTTGCCAGCGAATCGATACGGTCGGTGACTTCGCCCAACAGGCAATCGGGTGACGACTTGATCGTCGAGGCCAGCGAAGTTCGAGCCGATTCATCCTGGAACGCTTTTTCCATCATCGCGTTGACCGTCAGATCGCTGGACGAGCGAATGCAGAACGGACGGGTCACCGTTGGCAAAGCCGACCACAACTTCATGTCGCGTTTTGACCAATCGTACGCCATGTACTCTTCTTCGATCGTGGCGATGAACGCCGACCCGCCGACCAAGGGATCCAGGCGTGTCACTTCGATGGACGCGACAGCGTTGCTGACGACGGCCGGCGACTCGATCGCTGGCGGCACGAATCCCTCGGCATCGATCGGCTCTTCGCTGGCGATTTCTGCGATCGCCAAACGAACAGCCGCATCTCGCTCGCGAGCCTGCTGGGCCTCGGCGTCGGCCACCAGACCGTTGTACCAGGACTGCAGTTTCTCGACACTCGCTAGCGAGTCTTCCAAGTACGGCTCGACCATCGCGAAGGGTTCGACAAACTGTTGCACCTGGACGCCCGTCGCTGCGATCGCCGTCGTTGCCAGTGCCGATGCCGTGATCGCAGGCGACGACGTGTATCGCGATGCTGCTAGATAGGACGGCGTCGGAATCGGGAACGAATCGTGCGTCGCGTCCCCGACGTACACGTCATCATCAGCCCACCCGCACAACTCCTCTTCCGCTTCCTCGATCGGTTGCGGTAACGCCAATGACGTTGACGCCAATGACTCAGAAGACGCGGTCGCATGCGAACTTAGCACCGTCGACTTCGCGGTCTCGATCAACGCAGGCACCTGAACCAGGTCTTCGACAACACCAATTCCGGCCGAGTCGCCAAAGTCGTGGACAAAGGTAAAGACACCAGCATCGGCAAGGTCGTTGGAGGCAGCCGATGCGGTTGCGGTTAACAACGCGGCCAGCGCGACTCGGCGAAGCCGTCGACAAATTTGGTGAATCATGGTCCGTGAATTCCTGGTTGGTCAAGCGCGGAACGTCCGTGGCCGCGATGAGGGCCAGCGCCGGATTGGTGAATCCGACGCCGGCGATTGAGGTTTGGTTGGCGGGAGTACCCACGGCGGTCGCGATGACTACGACGCACCAAACAAGCATGGGGTGGCCTGTTCCGTTCAGGCGACTTGTTTGGGCTGCGGGGACAAAAAAGCTATCGGCGACTTTGCTGCCCAGGCTTGCCCCTCTGCGTTGGAAAGCTGTGCCGAATGCCAATGACCGGTTCGGTTACACAGGCTGTGAGAGCATTTCCAGCAAAATCGGTCGCGCCCGACCGGCAATCCCCGGCGACGTCGATTCGCGTGGGCCAGCGATGTTCAGCGTCGCCGGTCGCAATTCGGCAAGCCACGCGATCGCGCCCTGCGCCCCTTCAACGTCCATCTGGATCAAGAAACAGGGACGCTTGTGTCGCTTGCAAAGTCGAGCCGTCAGCAACGTTCCGCCATTGAGTTTGCGTTCAAACAAAATCAGTGTCGCATCGCTGTCGATCACATTCTGCGCAGTCCGCGCGGCGTACTTCGACGACGAGTACTCGGTCAGTTGGTACTTTGCCGGCACGGTGCCATCTTCGGCCAAACGACCTTTGGGGCACCAACCACCATGATTGATCCCCAGATCAATGGCAGCATCCAAGCCCGCGCGGTCGACCCCTGTTTGGCCGCCCGAAACAATCCGGTCCGGCCGGAATGGGGAACCCGCATGGTGGTCCTGGGGATCGCTGAAAAGCTCGCCGTCGTATCGATCGCCTATCGGATCGTTGTGGTTGAGTCTGGGCACGTCGAGTACTCGGGCTGGATCAGTGCAAAATTCCCCTGTCGGTTCAAAGATACACCGATTCGCAAGCTCGATGGGCGACGAAATGACGACGTCCCGATTTGCGTCGATCCGGCTAGGCCGCCGACATGATCGCTCGCTTGGCTTCGATTTGGTCGATCGCGTCGCAGACGTCGGCCGTAGCAATCGCTCGCATCGCCGTGTTGTCAGCCGCTCGGCGGTGGGTCCGTGATCCGCTTTCGTAGGCCTTCTGCAAGGCAAACTGGCCATACGGTCCAGAATCGCCCGGACGCGTGGCCCCGTACAAACCGATCGTGTCGGTACCAACGGCGACCGCGATGTGCAGCGGCCCGGTATCGCCGCTGATGAACAAATCCGCTTGTTCAATCAACGCGCCCAAGTGATGAAGGTCAGTATCGGGCGCGAGCGTTGCAGCGCCGCCCGAGTGGGCAACGATCTGTTCGGCCATCAATCGCTCTTCGAACGTGCCCCAAACGACCACGCTTCGATAGCCATACTTTTCGGCCGCGTACTTTGCCGTATGCCCGAACCGGTCGGCTTCCCAGGCTTTCGAAGCCCACGTCGCGCCGGGGTTCAGCACTGCCAACCGAGTCGCTGGAATCGTTCGGCGCCAACGTTCAGCCCAAGTTCGCGATGCTGGCGAAAGCGGCAACTTCCAATGCACCTTGGGCGAATGGATGTCCAGTGGAATCAGCAATTCGAGTGATCGGTCGGTGATGTGCGAAAACACCGGTGGGATCTTGATGTTGTTGAGCAGTCGGCTGATTTCGCCACCGTGTTTGCCAGCAAAGCCAATTCGGCGTTTCGCACCCGACAAGTACCCGGCCAGCGCCGATTTGGTCAGCCCCTGGCAGTCGATCGAGATCTCAAAGTTGTAGGGACGCAGGGTCGACCGAGTTTCTCGCATTCGTTTGGGTGAAGTGAACCAACCTCGTTCCAGCTCGATCACGACATCGACCGCTTGGTGGCCGCGGACCATCGGCGCCGCTTTCTTTTCGATCACCCAGCCGATGAAGGCGTCCGGGAAATTCTCGCGGATCGCGCAGGCGACCGGCAAAGTCAAAATCGAGTCTCCGATCGCACTCATGCGTGAAATCAGAATTCGTGGCGCGGCTGTCGTTTCCATCACTGCGATCCTTCGCGGCTGAAAATGTATATCTGGCGGCGACTGTACGAACAAACCCAGACCGCGGGGAATAGCGAATATGACTTGGGCAAAGTCGATGAGACGATCCGACGAAGAAACGGACGTTTTTCACGGCAAACCAAGACACCAACCCCACCGCCCAGCCATCCCATCCCCCCTGCGTTTTCTCATTGGACAATCTTTTCCGATTATTCGGGTGATGACGGTTCATGATCCGTGCCGATCTTGACGTTGGGCACAGCCATGTGCGCGGTCATTCGGCTGCGCCCGATGGACTTTTAGAGACACAGATTCTGATCACGAATCTCCGGGGGGAGAATCATGACGTCAAACATTTCGCGCCGTCGCTTGCTTCAAACGATAGCGGTCGCAGCTTCGTCGGGCATCTATTTGCCATTTCAAATCGCGATCGCACAGCCGCCAAGCATCAACACCACGACGACGGAACTGCGCACCAGCGGAGACGGCGGGCTGGCACTGCCGGTGCAGAGCCGCGTCTATCGGCTCGAGGGCGAAACAAACGCTCCCGTCGTCGTCACCGCCATCGCGTCGGACCCTCGCGGTAGATGGCTAGCGGTCTCGGGCGATGATCACATCATCCGCATCCTTGACACATCCACGCTTACCGTCGCGCATCAGTTGACCGGTCACCGCGATGTGATTCGCACGTTGGTTTTCGATCCGGCTGGCGACAAACTTGTTTCTGCTGGCAACGATGGTCAGCTAATCGTTTGGAACTGTAACGATCGGTTTGCGATCAAACAAAAGATGTCTGGAACGCCGGCGCTTGCCTGCGTCCGCTTCGCCCCCAGCGGTCGCGAAATGGCAGCGGTCGGATTCGACAATGAAATCTATCTGATCGGCCATCCCGATCGAAAACAGTCGGTTCTGAATTGCCACTGCAACGACTTGCGTGCGGTCGCGTTTCGTGACGACGACGCCGTGATCGCCGTCGCTGGTCGCAGCGGCGACTTGCACCTTTTCAACGCTGGCACCGGAAACTTGACCAACGAGTATTCGATCCACAAGGGTCGCATTCACGCCCTGGTCTTTCACCGCCAAAGCAACACCGTCGTTAGTGTCGCCGAAGACGGTTACGTCGCAGTCTTCGACACTCGCGCCGAAAAGCTGCGACACCGTATCGAGGTTACCTCGGGAAAACTGTTCACCGCCGCAGTTCTGAACAGCCAGTTGGTGGCCGTTGCCGGATCCGACAATGTGATCCGAATCGTCAACACCGACGAAGGCAAAATCGTCAAAACGCTGGAAGGGCACCAGGGCAGCATCAGCACGCTGGCGGCCAGTAGCGACGCACTATTCTCGGGCAGCTTCGATGCGACGCTTCGCCGATGGGCGATCGCAGACATTGGACAACGCGAACAACGGATCGCAGAAGTTGTTCCGAACGTCGATCGCTGACCTGGGTGGATCGAGACGGCGGATCGAGACGGTGGATCGATCGAGACGATGGAAGACCATACTTTTCTTTCGCGCAACTTGTGCGAATGCAAATGGGGCACACGGAGGTGCCGAGCGTGATTTGGAAAGCAAAACGAAAAATCGATCGAAAACAGACCGTCCGCACCGACGCACTAAAGCGTCGCGCGGTTGGCCCGGAACGACTCGAATCGCGACGATTGTTCGCTGCCGACCCAATCCATGTCGGCGTGGTCTACGTTGAAACCGACTACTTGGAAAGCGACCAAGACGTCGGCGGTGATTCACGTGGCGACCGCTTCATTTTGTCGTTCGGTGGCGGCGCCGATAACACCGAACTGACCGAACTACGCATCAACACCGACAAGGATGGCGACGGCCTAAGCATCGGTGATCCGATGTTTGATACGGAACTCGGCGGCCGAGGCAAAAATGGCGCTCATGGGTTCCAGATCGTTCGTATGACGTCATCGGATGGCCGACAAATCAATGCGACCGCCGAAGTCGAAGACGGCGGACAAGAATTGGTTCTAAAACTAACCAACTTCAAAGCCGGTGACCGACTAGAGTTCACGCTCGACGTTGACGAAGTGCTACGCAATGCAACCGATTTAGCGATTTTCAACGACCGTCTGGACGTGATCACATCCGGACAAGAGTTCCAGGACTCGTTGTTGGAAGCTACGTTTGACGCGCCGCATTTCGAGACCGCGCACGCGGACGCGATCTTCCTGAACGATTACGGTTCGCCCGATGTTGAATATGGCCTGAACCTTCCACCGGACGAAGGTACGGGATTCGACAGTCGGCCCAACCGCTCGGCCGCCGCCATTGGCGAAACCAACCAAACGCCCAAACCGATCGAATTGTCAGGCACCGTTTGGGTCGACAACAACCTGGACTCGGTCCGCCAATCGGGCGAACAAACGCTGTCCGGTGTCAGCATTGCGTTGTGGAAACAAGCGGAAAGCGGCAGCTATGTCGATACGGGCCTACGTACCGCGACTGATGCAAACGGCCGTTACGTGTTTGCCAAGTCGCTTGGAATCTTGCCAGGCGTGTACCGCGTCGTCGAGACTCAGCCCGACAATCTTCTGAGTGTCGCATCGGTTCCTGGAACCGTTTCCGGTGCAATCGTTGGTAGCTCGGAAACGAAAGACATCCTGACCGGAATCAACATTCCGCTGGGGGATTTGTCCGCAATCAACTATGACTTTGCCGAAGCAGCCCCTGCCTCGATCACTGGCTTTGTCTACATCGACACCGACAACGACGGACAACGTGACGCTGGCGAAACTGGCATTCCCGGCGTGCGAGTCCAGTTAGTGC
>JBAUHR010000364.1:0-3023 GCA_049680385.1 Rubripirellula sp.
ACAAATCTAACAGAACACACGTCGGAGGCGGGTGGCGACGATATCGCGCAGCGAGCTGACAACGATTTCCGTTCGACGATGCGATAAACTCGCCAAGATTTGTAACCTATCGGGCGACGGTCGAAAATCTTGACAACGTTCGCCACACATTCCTCCCAATGTCGGCGCCCCAGAAAGCTGACAACCTATTGAGATACCGTAGTAGGGAAAGCACCGACCGTTCACTGCCGTCAAAAATCTTGAGCTTCATCCGGGCCGGGCGTTGCATACGCGGGGTCTTTGGCTCGAATGAAAACTTCACCGTTATCAAGCACACGAACATCCAGCGGCACAATCGTAACACCTTGCTCGTTGATCGTTTGAGCGTTGTCGGCAAGGTCACGTTGTTCGATTCCTTCGCGCGACAGGGGCGGGACGTTGGCATTGAAGAAAGCGGTACACCACCACTTATCTGCTTTGTCTTGGAACGGTGTTCCGTGTCCCAAGAATCGACCAGCGAACTTACGCGGACCATAAGGACCGGTGATGCTATCAGCGACGCTGTAGTACAAGTTGTACGATCCCTTGCGACCTTGATCCGTCGACCAAGCAGTCCCCAGATGCACGTACTTGCCACCGACCTTGATCATCGTTGCACCTTCGTGGCCGATCCGGCGGATCAGCTCACCATCCGGGCCTGGCCGAGAGCCCGAAGGATCAATACGAACTGGCTTGCCGACATACTTCGACAAGTCACGGCTCAGGGGTGATACCAGTGTGTTGCCCCATAGCATCCAGACGCTGCCATCTTCGTCGGCAAACAACGATGGATCATGCCGCTCGCCCATTCCACCCTGCATCGCATGCGTCCAAGGACCGGACAAATTCTTACCCGACGATATCGCGAGGCTGGAGACCTGCTTTGGACAATGAACGAGTGCCCAGCGACCGGTTCCTTCGAGGTTCGGCATCCAGTGCACTTCCGGTGCCCAGATCCGCTTCGCGTTCGGCTTGTTTATACGACTCGCGTCCTGCCGTATATCTGCAACCGAAAACACAATGCCAAGCGATTCCCACTCGACAAGATCCTTGCTTCGATAAACGCGAACCTGGTCGCCAACGATGCTCTCGTCGCCCAATCCAATGTTGTAAGGGTTAGTCGTTTCGCGCGGATCGTCCTCGTTGGGCTGCGTCCCGGTCAGGTAATAGAAATCATCGGGCCCCAGCGTGATGTAGGGATCGCGTATCCAGCCGGCCTTGATATACAGCGCTTGATCATGCGATTTCAGCCCCGCTCGGATCGTCTCCGCATCCATCACGGGACGCGGCTTACGATCGGTTTTTTGTTCGATGAACGCGGAATCAGGAAACTGATCGGCCATCGCAGCCTTTTCGGTGGACTCGACCTGCGGCTGCACCATGAATAGAGACTTATGCAGTGTCGCAAGTTCTTTGGCCGGGATCTTAACGACCTTGCGGTCATAGGTCATCAAGCCGTTGATCTCGCCCTCGACGTCGGTGGTTTGCGTGTAGACACCCGCGGCGATGCCTTGCCGTCGAAGATCGCTGAGCATGTTGATCGATGTGACGTAGCGAGCTTTGTATTCGGATTCGTCTTTGGGGATGTCACCGTAACCCCAGTTGCGACGATTGGCGTCCCACAAGTGTCCCTTCACGGGAAAACCGTGGCCGCCAAATTCGCCAATCACTTTGATGAAGTCATCGAAGCGGCCATTGCCGTTCAGTTCGAACGGAAACCCTGGATGCGGGTAACGATGTTCGTCCACAATATCGCCCGCCGGCCAGAAGTTACCGCCGCTGGCAACGTTGACGATACGTGACGGATCACGTTTCGATGTCCAATTACCGATCTCGACCGTTTGATGCTGTCCCCATGCTTCGTTGAACGGCGTCCAAACGACGATCGACGGGTGATTCTCGAGCGAGCCAATCATCTCCTCGAATTCGTTCATGAACTGTTTGTGCTGCTTCGCTGGCCACTTCGCATCAACCGGCTCAGGCTTCAGCCGAGTCCAGTTGGGCCAGCCTTGATTACGTCCTTTTCCTCCACTGACTTGATCCTGCCAAACCATCATTCCCAATCGATCGCAGTGGTAGTAATACCGACGCGGTTCAACTTTGATGTGTTTGCGAATCATGTTGAAACCGGCGCTCTTGAGCCACTCGATATCAAACAACATCGCTTCGTCCGACGGTGGAGTCAGCAATCCGTCCGGCCACCAACCTTGATCGAGTGGCCCCCAGTGAAAGATGACTTCGCCGTTGAGCGTGAATCGCCAATTCCCGTCGGCATCTTTGACCTTGCCAACATCACGGATACCGGCATACGACGTAACGCGGTCGATCATTTCACCAGAATCGCCAAGCCAAGTTACTTCGACGTCGTAGAGGTGCGGAGAATCGGGCGTCCACAACTTTGCGTCGGGAACCACGACCGTAATCGAATCCGCCCCGGAGGATTCGGCAACCACTTTTCCGCCGTCCTTAACAACCACTTTCGCGTTGCCACGATCAGTTGCGATCGGCTTGACGGTAATGCTACCGCGTTTGGCATTGGTGGTAACCTTAACGTCACGCAAATGATTGACAGGAACATGCTCCAACCATACCGTCTGCCATATTCCTGAGACCTGCGTATACCAAATGCCGCGAGCGTTAAGCACCTGCTTGCCGCGAAGTTGCCATTCCTCCGTCGCGTCTTCCACACGAACGACAAGATCATTTTCGCCTACTTTCAAAGCGTCTGTGACGTCAAATGAAAACGGAGTGTTACCACCAATGTGCTTGCCGACGCTGCTGCCGTTGACAAACACTTCGCAGCGATAGTCGACCGCTTCGAAATTCAGCAGCGACCGCTGACCATCTTGTTTGGTCGCATCAAATGTTCGGTGGTACCAAAGGGCTTCGGTAGCATCGAGCAATCGTTGCACGCCACCGAGCTTCGACTCCAGACTGAATGGAACTAGGATCGGTCCATTCCAGTCCGATGGAGCTTTATCTTGGTTGATCGTGGTGACTGCGTA
>JBAUHR010000365.1:0-1979 GCA_049680385.1 Rubripirellula sp.
TCGCAGCGAACCGGTGGCTTGGGAGTGGATGCCGTTGTGATCACCGCTGCGACTAGCAGCACTGATCCAATTAATTTCGCGGGCGAAATCAGTCGTAAACGTGGACGTGTTGTCGTTGTCGGTGCCGTGCCAACGGCGTTCGAGCGTGATCCGCATTGGTACCGCAAAGAACTTGAGTTGCGGATGTCTTGTTCCTACGGTCCGGGACGATACGATCCTGAGTACGAGGAGAAAGGACACGACTATCCAGCCGCCTACGTGCGCTGGACCGAACGTCGCAACATGGAATCGTTTCAGGAATTAATTACAAGCGGGCGTATTGATCTTGATTATCTGACCACGCATCGTTTTCCATTGGACGATGCAGGTGAAGCATACGATATGATTTTGTCTCGTAGCGAGCCGTTTCTGGGCATCTTGATCGAGTATGACATTTCCAAACCGCTGGATCGTACGCCGATTGCTTCTGGCAAGACGACGCCGACCAGCGAAGTGGGCGTTGCGTTCATTGGAGCGGGCAGTTATGCGCAAGGTAATTTGTTACCGAACTTACCAGACAACGTTGCGCGTCGTAGTGTGCTGACGAATTCCGGAACTACATCCAAGCGAGTCGCTGACAAGTTTGGTTTCGTGCAGTGTGTCTCGACTGTCGAGGACATTCTGGATGATCAAGACGTCAACACAGTGTTCATCGCTACCAGACACGATAGCCATGGCGAGTACACCAAGCGTGCACTTCAGTCGGGGAAGCACGTGTTCGTGGAAAAGCCCGTTTGCTTGAACGCCAACGAATTGGATGAAATCACAGAAATCCTGCAGGGTCAAGCAGTCGATTCGCGACGGCAGTTGATGGTGGGTTACAACCGACGCTTTTCGCCGCATGCGGCCAAGTTGAAAGCCAGCTTCAGCAGTGGACCTAAAGCGGTTACGTACCGTGTTAACGCTGGTGCCATCCCTGGAGATAGCTGGATTCAGGATCGCGAAATCGGCGGCGGACGAATCATTGGCGAAGGTTGCCACTTCATCGATTTTATTGCCTGGCTATGCGATAGCGTGCCTGTGCGAATCTTTGCTCGTACACTGCCAGATCCAAACAGCCATCATGATACGACGTCTATCAACGTCGAGTTGGAAGACGGCTCCATTGGAACGGTTCACTATTTCGCCAACGGTGGCTCGGGGCTACCCAAGGAGTACGTCGAAGTGCATCAGTCGGGTGCTAGCGGCGTATTGGTCGATTTTCGTCAGACGACGCTTTACGGCAAAGGTAATCCGCAAGTCTTTAAGACTCGCTCGCAAGACAAAGGGCAAACGAAGATGATGTCAGAATTCTTCAGCCGTATCACCGGCGGGGGCGAAGCCTTATTGCCACATGACCAAATGTACGCCGTCATGGACGCCTGCTTCGCCGTGCATGAGAGTATCGCGACCAACCAAGTGGTCGATGTTCGCAAGGTCCGATAGGGAGTTCGCTAGTGGTTTGGGACAGCCTATTTTTTGGGTGGTGGATTCGTATGTAAGCCGCTCGCGCAAGCCACGGGCATTTATCAAGGCTGAAATATGCGTGTCACCGTTTTTTAGTAACGCGATTGATCCGGAGAACTCTCTGACGGATACCATCCAGATTTGGAATACCGCAAGAGGCCTGTGGCTAGCGCCAGCGGCTGACAAAACTTCGTCGAAACCACGTTCAAAACTCGCTATGGCGTTGCCCTGGCGGGATGCCGTTCAGAGATTACAGTGCCCAATGACGTTGGCGCACAAACGTCCGCCCCGTCAGGGACTGTCGGGACAACTTCAGATGCGACTCGCCGTGATTTAACTTTCAAACAGACAATGCCGCAACTTTTTCAGGAAACCACCTTGTCCAAATTAAATATCGCGATTGTCGCAGGCGCGCGGCCAAATTTTGTCAAGATTGCACCGCTACTACACGCGTTCGCGAAATGCGACGACGCGACGACGACGCTGATCCATAC
>JBAUHR010000366.1:0-15936 GCA_049680385.1 Rubripirellula sp.
GGACCACTGGCTGTCATGGTCTCTGTACTCGCCTCATACCAGTCGAGTGGACATCCAGGTACACCAGTCAGCGACATCGGCGATGAATGAAGACATCGTTTCGATGTTGGAAGCCGACGACGACAATGATGGCTGGCGAACGTTTTCTCTGTCCAGTTGGGCGCTCGATTCACGTGGCGTTCCGGTCTATCCCCAATCGCGATATCAGCTTGATCTAGCGATCGAGTTTGCCAGTCGACAAGGGCTCGATCGCGACGTCCGAGCCAGCCTGCAGAGCATGTCCGACCGATGGACGGGAACCCGCGATCGAAAATGGCTAAGCGGACTCGCCGAGATGAAAAAAGCACAAAGCCACTAGCGCCACCGAACCGGGAACCGGGAACCGGGAACAGGGAACAGGGAACAGGGAACAGGGAACAGGGAACAGGAAAAACGGAACAGGGAACGAGATTCACCGCGGTGCTAAATCCCCATCTGTTGCAACATATCAGCGATCTGGCCGAGAGTTTTTGTCAGACGTGGATGCGACTGTTCGAACGACGACGCGGCACTCGTAACCGTGTCGCTTAACGACTCCGAATTCTGCGGCTGATGTTGCAGCGCGGTTTCAATTTGCGTCATCGTTGATCGCAAACGGGCGACATCGGTAGGATCAAGTTGTTCGTTCGCGGCAAGTTCGCGGCGAACAGTTTCCAACGCGTCATTGAGTTCTTTGTGGCTCATCGAGGTGACCTCCTATTTGAAATGGTCTTATCGCTTGGCTTCATTTTAGCCATCTGAGAATTGGGCGGTGTCAGGAGGCCGAGTTCTTTGCCGCTTGATGTTCGATTTCCTTCCTCAACATCGCTGCCCCACGACGATTGCTTTTCCAAAAGATGTCGAAGATATCGCCGAAAACCGGGATCACGCCGACAATAAAATCGATCAATGCGTACAAAAGCAGCCACAGGAAAAATCGTTTTCGAGCGCCCGCACGGTGGGCTTGGACGATCAGAAAACCGTGCGACAACAATCCCGCCACATCGCCGACGCCGGGGATGAACCCCAGAATGCTGTCCCAGCCCAGTCGAATGCCCAGAACCGGGATTTCGATAGCGTCGTCCATCAGACGAGCGAAACTGTCCGCCCGCATCTGAATCTCGTTCAGCCGCTTCGGATCTTTCATGGTGGTGTTCTTTGTAAGCGATCGAGTGGCCGATGGTACATCAGCATTGCCAGTGCCGTCCGGATTGTACCGCGCGATCGATGCTATGCCTCGACCGAATTGAACGATCGCTAGCGAACCGTTGCCCAATTCGTGGTGTCCAGTCACACTACGAACATCTTGATTCCGTCCTTTCGAACGACAGCCCACCTTGAACCCTTCAACAACGTCCGCTACCGACAACCGATCCTTTCGTGTGGGTGTGGGCTGCGCGTTATTGGCACACGTTTGCTGGGGCGTATTTCCCCTGTACTGGCGCATGATTGGGGGCGTCCCGTCCGTTGCGTTAACCGCCCACCGAGTCATTTGGTCGTTCGTGCTGCTGACGATCTTGACCGTATCGGTCCAGCGATTTCGCAAGATCGTTTGGACGCGGCATTCCAAGCGAACCCTTTTCATTCATGCGTGCGCCGCGCTGATGATCGGCATCAATTGGATCGCGTTTTTGTACGCCGTGGAATCGAACCAAGTCCTGCAAGCGTCGCTGGGCTACTACATCAATCCGTTGGTCAACGTGCTGTTGGGCGTGATGATCTTGGGCGAGAAACTTTACGTGCCTCAGATGGTAGCCGTTGGTTTGGCTGCGATCGGTGTCCTGGTGATGACGATTGCGGGCAGCGGCATGCCGTGGATCGCGCTGTCGATGGCATTGTCGTTTGGATTTTATGGTCTGCTGAAAAAAAAGGCGACGTTAGGCGCGTTCGAAGGACTGACGTTGGAAACAGGAATTCTATTTCCGCTCGCGACGACTTACGTGGTGATCGGTTTCCAGTCGCCAACTGCCGCAACCTTGTCGCCACTGACCTGGGCATTGTTGATGATCGGCGGGCTTGTCACCGTCACGCCGCTGGCCCTGTTCGCCGTCGCGGCCAAGCGAGTTCCGCTATCGACCATTGGGATTCTGCAGTACGTCGGACCGACGATGCAGTGGATCGTCGGCGCGATCATTCTGGGCGAACCTGTCAGCACCTATCAGTTCATCGGTTTCGCGTTCGTATGGGCTGGCGTCGTGGTCTTCATCACTGGAAACCACACAACCCGGTGGTTCAAATCACGCATGAAAACGCAGCCAGCCTTAGCTAAACGCTAAACGGTAAGCAGCTAAACAGAAAGCAGCGGTCGGGAACTTTTCTCTCGCACGATCGGTACGGCGAGGTTCTTAGCCCAAGCCGTTCATCGTGCCGGTGCTAGTTGCGAACTGATCGGTTTCCATGCCAACGTTTTGCAAGAAATTGACGAACAGATTTGGCAACGGGTAATTGTTGTTGCGGTCGAACGCCAGGTGACCGGCGTGACGTATTCCGCCACCGGCGACCAAGACGGGCATGTTGCGGTTGTCGTGATTCGACGCGTTGCCCAGATTGCTGGTCAACAAGACATTGGTGTGATCGAGCAAGGTTGCGTCGCCGTCTTCGGATCGATTCAGATCACGAATGAATTCACCCCACTGAGCCACAATCGCGCCTTCGACGATCGCCAGTTGGGCTAGCTTTTCTTCATCCTTGCCGTGGTGACTGAGGTTGTGATAGCCCTCGTCCACACCCTCGATCGGGATCACTCCGCCAGCACCCGGAATGTGCAACGTGATAAACCGGGCCGAGTCGGTCAGCAGCGCCAACTTGATGACATCGCACATCGTTTTTTGTCGGCCGATGATGTCGCTGGGGTCGTTGATATCGCGAGGCATCTTAGCGTCCACTTTGGGTTTGGGACGTTTTGCCCATTTCTCGGTTTCTTCCATTCTTTTTTCTAGCTGCCGAACGCTGGTGAAGTACGCGTCGAGTCGATCGCGGTCACCAAGTCCCAGGTCGCGTTGCAGCGACTTGGCATCTTCGCCGACCAAATCCATGATGCTGCGCCCCTGGCGCACTCGTCCTGCCTGCTGGGTGCGTTGCTCTTTTGATTCGTCAACGAACAACTTCGCGAACAATCGCGACGGTGAATCTTGCGGCGGAATCATCGCGCCGCTTTCGGTGTAACACGGGCTAGAACTTCCGCTGGTGCTAAGCACCAATGATGGAAACCGAGTTGCATTGCCCAAGTGTTTGGCCATCAATTGATCGATTGAAATCGAATTAACGGCTTTACCCGACGTGCCCATCGGTGATCCGGTCAAGATGCTTGCTTCGGCCCGGTGACCACCTTTGACCCCGGGGTGCGAGACGCCCGAAACCACGGTCAATTTTTCTCGCAGATCGGCGAGCGGTTTCAGATAGGGTGACGGCGTGTATTGCACGCCTTTGTCGTCGGGAAATAGATTTTCCGCGACCAACCCCAATCCCAAGGTCATGGCAACAAAACGTTTCGGCGCGGCCGGTTTGTCAGACGCGGCAAACGAAGGTTGCATCGCGGTCAACCACGGCAAACTCATCGCCACGCCACTGCCGCGCAGTACGGTTCGTCGATCAAGTGCTCGGCGAAAGTTGAATTGAACTTGTCGATTCGAAGTCATCGTTCTTACTTATTTAAAAAGGTGGGGCTGGTGACAACCGCGTACAACAAGGATCGCAATCCGTAGTTGTCACGAGCACTGCTTTCGACAATTTGGTCCAGGTCGTATCGATCAGCAAACTGAATCGATCCGCCTGTGCCGTAGGTCAACAATTGGCCGGCAAAATTTCGGGCAACCGGTCGAATGTCATCGCACACAATTTTCCGGTACTCGTCAAAGCTATTAAAACTACGTCCGTCGGCGGTAACGAAACTGGCATCGACTGGCAAACCACGACGCGACTTGCCACCGTTGACTTGGATGTATTGGTCGCGCCAACGTCCACCGGCATCAAAATTTTCGAGCGCGTAACCGGGCGGGTCAATGTTTTGGTGACAACCGTTGCAAGAAACGTCCGACAAGTGTTTCTGCAACTGCTCACGAATCGTTTTTGCACCTCGGATGTCTGGCTCGACGGCCGGAACACTTTCGGGTGGCGGCGGGATCGGCGTTCCCAAAATTCGTTCCGAAACCCAAACACCACGAAGCACCGGAGAAGTGTTGGTTCCGTTGGCGGTGACTTTCAAGATCGAGCCCTGTGACAGTAAACCGCCTCGCGGTGAATCGCTGGGCAGTTCTACTTTGCGAATTTCGTCGCCGTCGACACCGTCGATGTCATAGTAACGCGCCAGCCGACTGTTCAAGTACGTGAAATCGGAACGGATCAATTTGTCCGCCCCGGCGTTCGACGTGATCAAGTCTTCGAGGTACTGATGCGTTTCGTCCAACATTGCGTTTTGCACAACGATGTCGAAATCGCGATACAGCTTTCGGTCCGGTTCGGTGAATTCGATTTGCGACATGTCCAACCATTGGTCAGCAAAGTCCCGCACGAATTGGCTGGCGTGTTTTCCTTCCAGCAAGCGGTCAACTTGACCGCGAATGACCTGAGGATCACGCAGCTTTCCATCGCGAGCAAGCTTCGTTAGCGTCGCGTCAGGCATGCTGCCACGAAGTAGGTAACTTAGACGTGTCGCGATCGCGAAATCGTCGAGCAGGCCGGTCGGTTCAACAAAATACATGAATCGTGGAGAACACAAAACGGCACGATAGGAAGCCAACAATGCGTCAATCGGTGACACCCCGCTTTCCAATGATTCTCGCATCCACTGGCGATACGGTTGCAATTCGATTTCAGTGACCGGCCGACGAAACGCGCGAGTCGCGAAACGTCGAAGTTGCTTGGACATATCAGCCAGCGGATTGTTGCTAACCAATTCTATCCGTTTCGCCTTAGTATCAATTTCGACATTCAAATCGCCCAACAAGTTTCGCCACGCGACACTGACTGAACCGGCCGGGTAAATGCGGTCCACGGTCATCGAATGCAACGCGACGCCCGGCACGTTTTGCGGACCGCCCTCGCCCGCACCAACTTGGCCGCCTTGGAATCGGGCGTGTTTTAGAGTCTCGTCGCCTGGACGGATCTCGATCATATGCCCAGCCGGTATCCAAGCATCATAGGAGTGTGTCGTGGGTTGGTGGCTGGCTTCAAAAGCACCGATCCACGAAAACAACGGTGCACTGGAAACACATCGCCCGGTTCGAACGCTGCACCACACGCCACCGTCCTTCGGCTTGTTCATTGCCGAGGCATCAAACGTGATCCGATACCAACCCGATTCCTTCACCGTCGTCGACGTGATGCGGCCATAGAAAACCATCGTCGACGACCATACGACAGCTTTACCGTCGATCATTTCGGGATCACGACAACGGCTGTTAGGTCTTGCCCGGGCAAGTCCGCGAGCGTCGTACTCGCGATGAAAGTGGTTTCCCGCATCCGTCACGCGACTGACCGCAGCATCGAGGGCCGCATCAACGACGGTAAGATGCGAATCAAGTTGAAAGTGAGAAATAGATTGATGATCGGCAATGCCAGTGAAACCATCGCTTCGTTGTTCTTCGGGCATCAGACGAGCCAGCGGAACATCGACGGCCAATAAGTCTTGAAGTGTTCGTTCAAGTTGGGCGTTGGTCAGTCGTCGCGATCGGACACGGCCAACCTTATCAAAGTCAGCTTGTTGAAAGTCGTGCAGCCAAAGTGACGTTTGATTCAAAAATGATTCAGCTTCATTCGGATCCAATTCACCACCGTCCTGCGGTGGCATCTCGCCATCGTTGACGCGGTCGAACACCCGAATCCAGCGAGACATGGTCTTGGGATCTGACAAATCAGCGCCAAGCGATGTGACATCGAAACCACCATCGGCGTCAGGGCCGTCATGACAATCGATGCAGTTTTGATGAAGAAATTCGGTGGTGTCCAATTTCGTTTCCACCGCCGAAAGTGAATCGGCAAAAAACGAAACCGCAAAACCCATGGCACAACCGAGGCCAACTGATCGGGTCCGATGAAAAAGCGACATAACGAGGATCAATGTCGAAAGAGCTGAGGCGGGAACGGCGTTTGAAATACCGCACAGGAGGGACGCTCAGTATAGTTTCGTGAGCCGATTCCTGCCAATCAAGGGCGAACAAACGTTTTTCGCGCCTCTTCGATCGACTCCCAGCAATGGCAGGACCGCAGGTGATCGTTAACCATGCCCATGGCCTGCATCAGGGCGAAACAGGTCGTTGGGCCGACAAACGTCCAACCTCGCTTTTTCAATGCTTTGCTCAGACTGGTCGATTCGTCCGTGATTGCGTTGACGTCGGACCGCGATTTGGGCGATCGGTGCCGTTTGGGCTCGAACGACCACAGGAATTTGGCCAACGATCCAAACTCGTCGGCGACTTCGATCGCGCGAGCGGCGTTGTTGATCGCCGACTGGATCTTTCCGCGGTGACGGACGATGTTCGCGTTGTTGACCAACTGATCCACCTTGGCCTGATCGAATCGACAAACCCGCTGGGGATCGAACCCATCGAATGCCTCACGGAAGGAATCGCGTTTTCGCAAAATGGTCAGCCAACTAAGCCCGGCCTGGAATCCTTCGAGGCAGACTTTTTCGAACAGACGCGTACTATCCGCGACGGGCACTCCCCATTCATGATCGTGGTATTGAATGTATTGCGGGTCGCTTCCGCACCACCAACATCGATCAACCTCGGCATCGCCGGTTGGGGTTTCCGGACGGTTTGTCATCATTCACCCTGCTTGGATGCGAAACCGAATGTCGGTGACCTTATTGCCAGCAACGTCCTTTTGAAACTGACGCAGGATCGCCCGTTTCTGAAAATTCAACTCCTGCAACGTCGCCGAGTCGGACACAAAGACTTGTAAAACGCCCGCGCGAAGATTGCCGACGCGACAGGAAGACGCCAGCGATTCACCAATGGCAGCAACGATCGTTTCGGTAAGATGTTCGTTGACGCCGCTTCGAGCGTACCCTTTACGCGACATCAACTGACTGATCAGCGACCCGATTCGACGGACTTTCGGCTTTTCGTCAGGCGAACTGGCCAACGACAAGTTCGCGGATTTAGCACGCTTTGCCATGGAAGCCTCCGATGTCAATGATGAAGAAAGCTGGCCGGGATAACTCGGGAAACAAACGGACACTCGCATTGTAGCGGCCAACGCCGCATGGACATCCAGGCTCAAAATCGTTCCACTTGTTGACGATTCTGTTGTTCTCGGTTGCTGTTCTCACTGGAGGAGATTTCGATGTCAGATCAGTTGACACCATCGTCTGGTGAAACGCCGCTTGTCATCATGGGATGGCGAGAATGGCTCAGTCTGCCAGACCTGAAAATCGCCCATATCAAGGCAAAAATTGACACAGGCGCGCGCTCATCGAGTCTTCACGCGTTCGATATCGAAGCGTTTGATCGCGATAACACGCATTGGGTGCGATTTCAGGTCCACCCCATCCAGCGCCGCGAAAAGTACACGATCCAGTGCGAAGCACCTGTTCATGACATCCGAAATATTCGCAGTTCAAGCGGCGAATCATCGATCCGGTACGTCATTCTGACGTCGATGTTGTGGATGGGCGAAACGTGGACGGTCGATTTGACCTTGGCCGATCGAACTCAGATGGGTTTTCGGATGCTGGTCGGGCGCGAGGCTGTCCGAGGACGAATGCTGGTCGACCCAGCCCGATCCTATTTCGGTGGCCGACCTTCGCGGAAGAACCGCCATCCGCGTCATCGACATCACTAGCATCCGCATTCTTGATGGACGCCACCCAACCGGCGTCCCCTACCCTCTATCGAAGTCTTGATCATGAAGCTAGCGATTCTTTCTCGCAGCAAGACCTGTTACAGCACAAAACGACTCGTCGAAGCTGCCCAGAAACGTGGCCATCAGGTCAAGGTACTCGATACGCTGCGGTTTTCGATCGACCTGGAACAGGGCGCACCCGACCTCTACTATCGTTCCAAACAGCTAAGCCACTACGACGCGATCGTGCCACGCATTGGTGCTTCGATCACGTATTTTGGGACAGCCGTTGTCCGACAATTCGAACAGATGGACGTCTTCACCGCGTCTTCGTCGGCCGGGATTTCCAATTCTCGCGACAAACTTCGCTGTCTCCAAATCTTAAGCCGCCACCAAATCGGCATTCCACAAACGACCTTCGTTCGTGAAAAGAAGGATGTCCTACCAGCGATCCAGCGCGTCGGTGGAGTGCCGATCATCATCAAACTGCTCGAGGGCACGCAAGGCGTTGGCGTGATTTTGGCCGACAGTGTCAAGATTGCCGAAGCGATCATCGAGACGCTTCAAAGTACGCGGCAAAACGTTTTGGTTCAAAAGTTTGTCGCCGAGAGCAAGGGGCGTGACATCCGCGCATTTGTCGTCGGTGACCAAGTCGTCGCAGCGATGCGGCGAGTCGCTCAAGGCACCGAATTTCGCAGCAACGTTCACCGCGGCGGCAAGACCGAACGTGTTGAACTTTCCGAAGCGTATTGCCAGACCGCCGTTCGATCAGCCCAGATCATGGGGCTGCGAGTCGCCGGCGTCGACATGCTTGAAGGAAATGATGGTCCCCAAGTCATGGAGGTCAACTCGTCACCAGGTCTTGAAGGAATCGAAAGCTGCACGCAACTGGACATTGCCGGTGCGATCGTAGACTACATCGCGGCCCAAGTTGATTTTCCGGATATTGACGTGCGACAACGATTGACGGTCAGCCGCGGTTACGGTGTCACCGAAATCTCCATTCCCGACGGTTCCGATTTCATTGGCAAGACGATCGACCAAAGCGGATTGCCCGAGCAAGACATCAATGTGCTAACGCTTTACCGCGGCGCAACGGTGATCCCAAACCCGCGACTCAAGCGAACACTTGAACCTCACGATCGATTGCTTTGCTTTGGCAAACTCGACGCCATGCGAGGGATGATTCCCGAAAAAACTCGCAAACGCCGACGCCCGAAAATCAAGAAGCTGGCAACCGACGTTGAAAGTCCTAGCTGAACCAATCACCGCAACCGTCGAAATGCTCTGGCGAACTTAAAGCTCGCTCGACAAAATCGCCGATCCGAAAGATGTCCACGCTGCCAAGCGTGGACTACTGAACCGCTTGTGATCCGATCTTCCATTCCAGAATTCCGCCGGAAACGTCCGGCCGCAACTGGACTTCGATTCGCATCGCCGTGGTCGTCACCGGATCGAACGAACGCTTGTCCCATCGGTCCTTTTTGACCGCCGACACAGTCGGGGAACCCGAAACCGGTTTCCATTGATCGCCGTCACGGTAGAGCACCTTCCATGACTGCGGGATCCGGCACTCGCCTCGCCCAGTATCGTCGAACCAATAGACCGCAACGTCCGAAACGATTTTTTGTTCGGCAAATTCATACTGGACCCATTCGGTCGTTCCCTTATGGTCCCACCACGTCATCCGCGGAATATCGTGGTCACCCGAATTTCGGGGTTCTAGGGTGTCGTCGATTGCCGCCAACGAATCGCCCGCGTTGGTGTGCGACGCAGTGATCCGAAATTCCGATGGACGAGGTTTCGGCGGTGTGGTCCATCGATTGCCGTCTTCTCCACTGGCGATGACTGGAAACGCCGAAATGCGCAATCTTGCGGCGCCCATCGGGATCAATGTCACGCGTTGGTTTGGTTGATCGCTATTGACGGGGCTGTCTTGCAGGACCGCGCACAACCCATTGCGATCGAGCGTCCACTGGGGAATCTTTCGTGCGGTCGCCGTGATCGTGATGGGCACAGATTCAGTCGTGAATGGAAAGTCGTCCACCGGCCATTCGTGGCGTTGTACTTCGAAATCGATCGCGGGCTGATGTTCATCGAGCACCAGACCGTAGTTCCAGTCCGTCGTGGGATGAATCTCGAACGAAGGCCACTGATCTTGATCGACACCGGGTTGCCAGTTTGAATCGCCGATCGCCGTATCAACGCTGCTCTTTCGATCGTAACGCTCGCCAACTTTCAACGAGAAGGTCAACGGACCGTGATTGACGCTAACGCTGTCATGATTTTTCGTCCATGTTTGCAACGACATTTCCATCGGCAAAGTTAGCGAGACCGTATCGCCATCTTCCCACGTTCGATCGATGCGAATGTACTTTCCCGACGCAGCTTCAATCGACTGATCATCGCCGTTGATTAACAGCCGCGCGTCTTCGCACCAAGCCGGCACTCGCATGTAGATCGGAAACGAGTCCGGTTGATCGATGTGGATCGTCAGCTTGACATTTTCGTCGAACGGGTACTTCGTCGATTCGACAATGCGAACGTTGGTACCCTTGCCAACCATCGCATTGACTTCGCATTCGCTGTACATCGCCGCACAAATGCCGTTGTCGGGCGTCGCCATCCAAAGGTGTTTGGCATAGTACGGCCAACCGTGCGAGTGGTTGTGTTGACAACACCGCGAACTGAACGGATTCATCACCAGGAACGGGCCGCTGTTGTCGATGCCCGGCGCGTGATTCGCCGCATCGCTAAGCACCATGTTGGGCGCAGTCAAATAACGCAGCGATCTGAAATCTGGCATCACAGCCGCCGGATAACTGTTAAACGCAACCGTCTCGCAGTGGTCGGCCCAAAATGGATCGCCCGTGATCTGCAGCAAGATTTCGTCGGACAACATTTGTTCGACAAACCCGCATGTTTCGGTCGCTTGGCGAGGATCATCGAAACCGACGCGACAATTTTCGTCACCGCCGAACATGCCGCCGGGCACCTGACCGAAACGTTTACGAATTTCGTGAAAGTTCGCGTAGGCGGCCTGCAAATCGTTGCTGTCATGCGTTTGCAGGTAGTACGTCGCTGGTTCACGAAAACACTCAGCAATGTTGACGTTGTGCCAGTTTGGCAAATCATCCTTCAACGTCCAATTCGCAGTACAGCGATGGATCTTATCGGCGTTGTTCAACTCGGCATGCTGATCGAGCAGTATTCGCTCGGAACCACGTCGAATTCAGCCTTGTCCGTAAAATGCCGGGTAATCTTCGTTGCAATGGCGGCAAAAGCCAATGCAAGAACACGCAAAAAACATGTGTTCTTGCGCAGACCGAGACGGCCAAATTGAACTCACCCTACCTTTTGCGGATAAGCTGCATCGTCAAACGCGCACCAACGGATTCCGCAACCAGCACGTAATTTAGGTTCGAAAATGAGAAATTAGCTCGTGGTTTCTAAGAACAGTTTGTTTCACCTACTTATTCCCCTTGGCGTCGATGCGATCTCTTCCCCCCACGAACGTCACTCGGTTCGTTGCAGTCGCAATCGTGGTAACGATGTTGGGCTGTGGTCGGACGTCTACCATGGATCGGCCCGAGGATGGCGAGGCAGTCGTCGACACGGCGACCGTCAGCCCGACTCAGCCCGACCGGTTCGAACAAGCTGGTCAAGCAGCCGCGCGAGGCGACTGGGAATCGGCGGACCGTTTGCTGCGTGCACATTTGCTAATCCAGCCCACCGATACGCAGCTTCACTTGCAGTTGGCCGCGATTGCGGAACAACAAAACGAAAACGATCAAGCAATCGACTTGCTTCAGTTCGTGGTCGACGCGAATCCCAAAACTGAGATCGCGACCTACGATCGCCTTGCTCGTTTGATGCTGACCCAGGCTCGCGCGATCGACACGGTCCAATTGTACGAACAACTGACACAGCAGCATCCTTCGGTCGTCGAACAACGGTTCGCGCTGACGGGGTTCGCATCGATGCTGGGTTTGGAAAAAACCGTGTTGCCGCAACTGCAATGGTTAGCCCAACACAACCATGGCGAGGACGAGGGTCTTGCGGTTCTTGCACAACCCGCCCAAGTCGAGCCCGATCCAGAACTATGCCGCAAACTACTCGATCGAAACGCGACCGATCTGCGTCCCCATTATGGACTCGCAAAAATGGATGCGATGAACCAGCGCTGGGACGCGGTTGTCGATCGGCTAAGACCCGTTGTTAAAAAGCATCCGAATTTTTTAGAAGCATCCGCGTTGTACGGTCGCGCTCTGGCCGAGGTCGGCCAACGGCAAGACCCCCAGCAAGAGAACTTGGAAAGCTGGACGGCCGATGTGCCCAGCGGGATCGAACAAATGCCGGACTACTGGTTGGCTGCGGGAGTCTGGGCCGATCGTCAAGGCAATCAAGAGTCTGCGGCGCGGGCGTTCTTCGAGGCCGTCAAACACGAAGACGCAAACAATGGCGAAACGTTGAATCGGCTCGCCCGTTCACTTCGCCAAATCAATCGTGACGCCGAAGCGAGTCGCATCGAACAACGCAACCAACGCCTGACTCAATTGCATGAAGCAACCAAAACGCTGTACGAGCGCGAAACAAGATCGCAGGCATGGGCGTTCAACATTGCCGACGCAATGACGAGTCTCGGTCGTCCGTGGGAAGCCGAAGCGTGGGCGCGATTGGCAGTAACGCTTCCGGACGACCATGTTCCCGACGCCTCAGCGCGTTACTTGGCGATTCGCAAACTGTTGGAACCGACGATGCCGTGGCAATCCACTTCGCTGATTGACGAATTGGAAAATTCGCTCGCCAGTCTTCCCCACATTGACTGGAGCCGCACGGATAAGGATTCACGACGTATCTCGACAACTCACCGGAGCAATATCCACTTTCGCAGTGCCGCGCAATCGCTCGGACTGATCCACACGATGGCCTTTCATCCAGATTTCGACAATCGTGGGTTTTCGATCTTTCAGGGCAACGGCGGCGGCGGCGCGATCATCGATTTTGATCTCGATGGTTGGCCCGATATCGCATTGGCCAATCTGAACGGATGGCCGATGAAGGATGACTCGAGCACCGATCGGTTGTTTCGAAATCGACACGGTCACTTTAACGAAGTCACCAGCGACGCTGGATTCACTGACCACGGTTTCTCGCAAGGCATCTCGACGTGTGATTACAACGCCGACGGTTTCCCCGACCTATTGGTCGCCAACATTGGCCAAAATCGACTGTTTCGCAATCAAGGTGACGGCACGTGGATGGATGTCACCGAACAAGTCGGACTAAGCGGCCAACGGTGGACTTCGTCGGTGGCAATTGCTGATTTCGATGGCGATGGATTCGCCGACATTTTTGAAACAAATTATTGTGCCGGACAACGTCCGTACGAGAAGGAATGCAGTAGCCGAACGACGGGCCGATTGACCAGTTGCACGCCGCTGGACTTTGACGCCGAGGGCGACCGAGTTTGGGCGGGACGCAGTGACGGCACCTTCGCAGATAAGACCGGCGCGTGGATGGCAAACAACGATCTAAACCCTGGCCGCGGGTTGGGTGTCGTGGCCGCCAATACAGACGGATTGCCAGGACTAGAAATCTTTGTCGCCAATGACATGTCATCAAATCACCTATGGGCGTCATCGCGTGAATCTGGAAAGTTCGTGATGAACGAAATTGCAACAGCACGTGGCGTCGCGCTTAGCGGCCGATCGTTATCACAGGCGTCGATGGGCATTGCCCTGGGCGATCCGGATCACGATGGTGACTTGGATTTGTTCGTGACGCATTTCTTTGATGATCACAACACATTTTACGAACAAGTCAGTAACGGCGTTTGGGCGGACCACACCCATCGTGTTGATCTGGCCGAACCGTCAATGAAACAACTCGGCTTCGGCACTCAAATGGTCGATTTCGACAACGACGGGAATCTGGAACTGTTTGTTTCCAACGGACATGTCGGCGATTTAGGACGAGACGATACGCCGTTTCAAATGCCAGCTCAGTTGTTCCGACTGCAAAGCGATTTGCGATGGGAAACTCTCGATCGATCGAAACTGGGTGACTACTTTGCGAAAGAGCATGTGGGACGCGCGGTCGCCACCTTGGACGCCAATCGCGATGGATTAAATGATCTGTTGATCACACAGTTGATCGAACCTGTCGCGTTGCTGATTAACGAAACCCATCCGGCATCCGACGGTGCAACCGTGGGTCAATCGGTCGGCATGACTTTGATCGCAACACAAAGCCACCGAGACGCGGTCGGTGCGACCGTTCATGCAACGATCAATGACCGCCGTCACTACGCCCAAGTCACCGCCGGCGACGGATACATGTGCTCGAATCAACATCGATTACCGATCGGAATGGCAGACGCATCATCCATCACCGAGTTGACAATCGATTGGCCATCGGGCAACCAGCAAACTTATCATGAGATCACCGGCGGCGCGGACTACCTGTTTGTCGAAGGCCAAGACGAACCGTTTCAGTTATTCGAACACGTCGACCGCTAGGCAGCAGCCGCCCAAGAAACCATCACGCCCCTCGTGCGATGGTTCGATTTCTCGCACTCACCCATGACCGATGTTCATCAAATACGTCATCGCAGTGATCACCAAGACGGCATAGAAATTGAGAGCCAATCCTTTACGCGCCATCTCGTCGGTGCGAATCCCGCCGGCACCAAAGATGATCACGTTCGGTGCGGTTGCGACCGGAAGCATGAACGCACACGAGGCGCTGATCGTACCGGGAATCATGATCGTTTCCGGGCTCAACTGTGTCGCGACCGCCAACTCGGCCAAAATGGGCATCATCAACGTGGCCGTCGCGGTGCTGCTTGTGATTTCAGTCAAGAACGTCACCAACAGACAAACCGAAAGCACGATTAGCCATGCGGGCGCTGATTGAAACACGTTGAGTTGTCCTCCGATCGCCTGGCTTAAACCGGTGGTTTCAAATCCCTTGGCAAGCGCCAGTCCGCCACCAAACATGATCAAAATGCCCCAAGGAATCTTGGATGCCGTGTCCCAGTCCAACAACGTCGATCGAGGCTCGGGGGTATCTCGCCCTGCGGGGCAAAGAAACAACGCCATCGAAGCCGCCAAGGCAACCGTCGCATCACCCACGGACGAACCGCCGTCAAACAAAAAACCAGACCAACCGCCGTAGGGGCCTTCGCGAAATATCCACAACAGCGCCGTGACTGCAAACACGAACAAGACTCGTTTTTCACTTGATCGCCATGGCCCAACGGTTGGCATGTCGACGGGTTTTGCAGCATCCAAGCCGCGAGTGACCCACCACCAGATTGCTGGAAACAGCAACAGCACAATCGGCACGCCGATCATCATCCAGCGGCCAAAACTGATCTCAGTTCCGAAACGTTCTTCCATGAATCCCATGAACACCACATTGGGTGGCGTTCCGATCGGCGTCGCCATCCCGCCGACGGACGCAGCGTAGGCAATCCCCAACAGCAGCGGAGTGCGCAGTTTCGGATCGCCGGCTTGCGCCAAAACGGCAAGTGCAATCGGAAGGATCATCAACGTCGTGGCCGCGTTGCTGATCCACATCGACAACAGCGATGTTGCCAACATAAAGCCAAGCACCAGTCGTCGCCCGCCTTTTCCGCCAACGGCTTTGACCATCGTCAGCGCGATTCGCCGATGAGCACCGCTCTTTTCCATCGATGCCGACAAAAAGAAGCCGCCCATCAATAGCAAGATCATCGTGTGCCCATACGACGCAGCCACCTCTTTGTGGCTGATCACGCCTAAAATCGGGAATGCAACGAATGGAAGCAAACCAGCAATCGCGATATGAGTACACTCAAAAATCCACCACAACGCGCAAATGATTGCAACGGTCAAACACTGACTCGCGGGCGCCGACAATCCACCACTGTAGCAAACCAATGCGACAGCGATCGCCACTAGGGGCGACGCCGGAAGCATCCATTTCGATAACCAAGGGAACACGAGAGTGACGCTTTGGAAAAGGGCGAAGTAAGAACCTCAGAATCTATCACGATTCGAGACGCCCTTTGGCGACGGGCGTCGGGCATTGTGCGAAAACGACGTTCTTTTCCAAAACGTCCGCCGATGTTCGGTATGAAAGAGTAGA
>JBAUHR010000367.1:0-1865 GCA_049680385.1 Rubripirellula sp.
TCGGACCTTCAGTCGATCGCGTTGATAGCGAGCAAGTTCAATCAGCTCCGCTAAATTCGCGTCCGATTCTGCGTCCGATGATCCCTCAAACACGTTCAACCACTGACCGACTCGCTCGGCCGATTCAGCCGGTTTTAACTTTCGATCTTCCAACGCGGCAACGAACCCCAATTCGGCTGGCCCCAGTTCAACGATGCCGATTTTTTCCTGTGCCGAAAATCGTCTCAACGTGGCTGCAACTCGTAACTCCATCTGAACATCGCGGGCCTTGTCAACGCGAGGATCGTCTGGGAAACGCCGAATGAACGAATTCAACTTTGCGACTTCGCCCGATTCGATCGCTGCGGCATAGCTAGCGTCTGGCCCCAGCGGCTGCAACATTCGAAAAACCAAGAATCCAATCGTCATCAACACGGCGATCATCCCGGCTATTGCGATCCCATGCAGCAACGGGTGGCTGGGATGGTCTGACGACCCCGCGATGGGTGTGTCTAAATCGACCGTCGCAAACCGAGCGCGCCGAGCTTCGCCGTCCTCCGGTGCATCAGCTTGCTTTGACGATTCGACTGAACGACTGTCCGACGTATCGGATTCAACGGTCTTGTCTCGCCGCGAGACTGCGGTTGCAAGTCCAGGAGTCGAAATTTCGTCGACGCCGTGTTCTCGGATTGGCGTGCCGCGAGAACCGGACCTAGTGGCGGTGCTGATCGGAGTCTCGCCTTGTGCCGGAACGCCACCGCGAGTGTCGTCGGACCCTGACGTTATCGGATCGACCAAGTTCGTCTCGGTCTCCGACCGGTCACCGACGTTTGTGGCTGACGAATTGCCTGTCTGAGTTTCGTGATGGCGAGGTTCGGCCAAAATCGCTTTTAACCGATTGATCACCGACATCGCCGTCGGCGGTCGATCCTCTGGCTTCTTCTCCAACAATTGATGGACAAGAACGGTCAGTTCTTCGGGCAGCGCCGAGTTGACCAAGTCCAATGGCACTGGCCGTTCTCGCCGCAACGCATCAATCACGTCCGTTGCGTTTTTGCCCTTGAACGGCGCTCGTCCAAGCAGCATCGCATACATCACACTGCCGAGCGCATACAGATCGGTTCGCGGAGTAATCGGACCACCGACTGCCTGTTCGGGGGCCATGTAGTCTGGCGTGCCAAGCACCGACCCCATTTGAGTTTGCTCTCGGTCGTCACCAAAGACTTTGGGGATCCCAAAGTCGACTAACTTAACAGTATCTTCGGCGGTCAAAATCAAGTTGGCCGGTTTCAAGTCACGATGAGTGACGCCGATGTCGTGGGCGTGTTTCAGTGCAGCGGCGATTTGCATCGCAATTTCGACGGTGGTCTGCCACGACAGCTTCTTTTGTCGCCGAATCCGTGCCTGCAACGTCTCGCCGTCAATCAATTCCATCGAATAGAAAAGACGCCCTTCTTCATCTTCGCCTTCGCCAATGATGCGAACGATGTTGCGGTGCTTTAGCAGTTTCAAGGCCCGGATTTCGCTGTCGAAGCGGCGGCGAAACCGAGGGTCATCGGAAACGTGCGCGGCAATCAGCTTGACGGCACACTTCTCACCCGTTTTGGCGTGCTCTCCCTCATAAACGGCGCCCATGCCGCCTCGTCCGATCAGGGCACCGATTTTGTAGGGGCCAAGGTATTCGTCGGGCGGCATCGTTCACCTGCAGAAAGAGAATCTGAAATCCATTCGACGTATTCTAAACCACCCTTTCGCCAAGAGGGCGTGCGGTTCTTAAGTCATTATTTTGCGTGCGTTTACTTCACTCGCCCTCTGGGACAGTCGAGCGTCAGCGAGGAGAGGGGTGCGATAGCCCAAGACTGGCGGACTCACGAGGAATCATTAAG
>JBAUHR010000368.1:0-1766 GCA_049680385.1 Rubripirellula sp.
CCCTCTACCCTTTACCTATGCCGTTCTCAGCGACGACTGCGCGCCGTTCTCCGAACATTGTCCGAATTTGATCCGGACGGACATAAATACGTCGCTCTATCCCCTGAGCTACTCCGCTGCGACTCGAATCGGCGGCAACACAACCAGATGTTCTCCTTGGCGAGTCTGCGACCTCGAACCGTCGCACAACATCCCCCTATCTTTAGACCTTCCAACTTTGACGTCGAAAAGTCGAAGCTGCTTTTCAGATTTCGCGGAATGTTTGGCGATCGCGAATTGATTTGAGCCAAAACTCGACTGCAAAAAACACACTCGCCCCTATTAGTCACTTAAACCGTTTCGCGACATCATTGCGCACACCAAATTTCCACACCGCCATTTCGGACCAGGATTCCTTGAAGAAAACGCAACGAGAATATTTGACCTGCGAGTCGGACGGGACGTCGCGAAATGCCTAACGACGGTCCCCTCAGGGTTACTTAGGCGAAGTGGTCACGACGGTGACCACATTTTTGCGACTTCACCGGAGTTGTTTGAAAACCGTTCGCTCCGGTGCCGCTTGAGCTGTTTGCAAAGACGAGAAAAGCAAAGCCCTCCTGGGTAACTTATGCAAACGGTCCGCCTCAAATTTCGGATTACGAGAAATTTGGCGGGAGTTTTTTCGGGAACGCTGTGCGAGGCTCGATTTCAGTGATTCTTGGTTTCACTATCCAGAGTGTTCGTTGCTGACAAATGGTCTCCACTTGTAGACCTATCGGAACCAATGCCCGAATGACGAAATCGCGATCAAAATTTGTGGCAAGCTGTCATCGCGTCGAGATGCGTTTGCCGTTTCTCAACATCTCGGCGGGATACAATGGTGTCGGTTAGACAGTCCGGCGACAGTTCCTAGTTGGAGATCTCATGATCAATCGAAGACAATTCGCTCTGGGGAGCAACGCTTGGCTGGCGGTTGCAACTGCGGATTTGGACCGGTTTGCGGTCGCGGAAGAACGCTCGCTTTCAGAGCAACGGCTGGTGGAACTTGGCTTGAACGCACTGGCTCGCGCGCCGCAGCAAAGCTATTTCGCGAATGGGCATCGCGGTGCCTCAATGATCTCGGCGCATTTGATGTGTGTCGACAACGACTTGGGTACGCGTCTCGGCCCTCAGCCTGGTGACCGAAAGATCAAGGATCATCGTGCCACTGATCTGCGGCCAGATGAGTTCGAGTACTGGAACAAGCGAGGAGAGAAAAGTTTGGGCATCGGACACGTGTTTAAGTATCCGTATGCATTCTACGACCTGCTTGCTCGTGCGAACGATTCAGAACTGGAGAAGGAACTGGACTCCAAGGCGTGGCAGCTATTTTAGTCACTGCCATTGGTCAGTTTGTCGACGGCATCGCTGCGTCGATCTTGCAGACAAGTTCTTTGCGACAGAATAAGTCTTTGCTTGGCAACAAGCGGTCCAATGGCTCTTAAGCGGAGTCAACCGTCATTTCATTAACGAGTCTTCAAGAATGCGGTGATACAGGGTCAAGTAGGCGTCCGCCATGCGGTTGACGGAAAATCTTTCAGCGACGGAGCGGCGAACTTTGCGGCGATCGATCTCGTCGATGCGCTCAATCGCCTGATTTGCTTCTTCCAGGCTATCGACCAGAAAGCCTGTGACGCCGTGGTCGATGAGCTCGGGCATCGATCCACGTCGCGTGGCGATCACGGGAGTTCCACAAGCCATCGCCTCGATCACAGAGAGGCCGAAGGGTTCGTCGAAGTTGATTAGGT
>JBAUHR010000369.1:0-7535 GCA_049680385.1 Rubripirellula sp.
GAGTCGTTGAGTGCAGCACACGTCGTCGCCGCATCTTGAACTTGGTTCAAGAAGCCCTGTCACAATTACGTTTGGACATGAAATACCTCGTGTTCGACCTAGAAGCCACCCGCCGCGAACGCGACCAGTACCGCGAGATGCTAGAGAAAGACGGCTTGCTGTAGGTCGTCGACTCGGACTGCCTTTTTCTGGCATACACGGTCATTCACATAAATGCTCGGCGCGAACTAATCTTCGATGCCCAGTGCAGCATGGATATCACTTAGCAAATCAAGATCGCTGGCGCTTTGTCCAAACGCGCGACTGATCTTGATTTCAGTCGCCTGTCCTGTTTTGGGTAGCTTGGCTTTGACATGCACTAACCCAAATGGATCGTACCGAAAGGAAACATCCACTGCGGTTCCAGCCGGCAAGCCAGGTGGTAGGTTTCGAAGGACGCAGCGGCCGATCACCGTCCCGTTTCGTCCGCGAATATCACCGCCCTCGACCACGTTGACGACGACACTGGTTTGATTTTCCGCCGCAGTTTCAAAGCGAGCCACTTGTTTAGCCGGAATCGGTGAGTTGCGTTGAATCATGACGTGGTTGCGTTTTAAGCCAGTCGTATTATCGACGCCCAAGACACACAAGTTGTGCGACGTGACATCCGTGATCGATAGCTTGGAACTTTCCTGCTGAGCATTCTTTGACGTGATCATCGTCTGCGCATAAAGTGCTGCTCCATGCGCGATCGCTTCATCGGCAGAGACCGTCAAGTTGGGCTCCAGGCCAGAATCGCGAGACAGCATTTCACTGACCTGAGGCATCCTGGACGACCCTCCGACAAGAATCACTTGATCGATGTCGGACCACTTCATGTTTCGGTCGGTCAACAATTGTCGAATCGTGAATCGAGTACGGTCGAGCAAGTGGGCGGTCATTTCATCGAATTCCTCGCGTGAAATTTCTGCTTGAAGCGTTTGCCCATTGAATGCTATCCGAACTCGCGTTTTGATTCTCGAACTAAGCGTATGCTTCAAGTCCTGAGCTTCTTCCATCAGCATGGCCTGTCCAACGGCACTTTCCGACGGACGAAATCCACAGTTGGCGGCAAACTGGTCATCCAACCATGCCACCAGACATTTGTCCCAGTCAATTCCGCCCAGCATCGCATTTCCGTCGGTTCCAAGCACTTCGATTTTGGAGCCTTCAACGCGAACAAGCGAAATATCGAACGTTCCCCCGCCGAGGTCGTACACCAAAACAGTTTGCGTGCCCAACAAATTCGCGTGCGTTTGCACACCGAAAGCAATGGCTGCCGCCGTGGGCTCGTTGATGATCGCCAGCACTTCAAGACCGGCTAATTGCGCCGCATCGATCGTTGATCGTCGTTTGGGTTCGTTGAAATGCGCTGGAACGGTGATCACTGCCTTCTGAACTGTTTGTCCCAACTTGGTTTCCGCGTCCTTACGCAATCGCCCCAAAATGCAAGACTGAATCAGTTCGGGCGCATAGGTCTGGCCACCAATTTTACGCGAGTATTCTCGGCTCCCCATTTCACGCTTGGCAAACGTCGCTACGTTGTCCGGCATCGCCGCCTGAGCCTTAAGTGCTTCTTTGCCAACCGTTACGCTGCCGTCTTCAAAGAGCACTGCCGAAGGCGTCGTGAAATCCCCCTCGCGATTGGGGATGACGTAAGGCTTACCGTACACATCAACATGTGCGACCACGCTGCGTGTGGTCCCCAAGTCGATGCCGATCACGGGCGGAGTGGGCGCTGGCAAACTAATTTCCCTTGACAGTACATTCGTGAAATCGCGTCAGCCAAAATGGAAATGATCAACGGGACGACGCTATCGTTATCGCGATCCGACAACGACCGCTTGAATTGTACAGCCATCACCTCCATCCTTCATATAGATCGAAAACCAGCACCGTTCGTCCCAGTTTTGCGGTGCCCATCGTCGGAGATCAATATCGTATCGCGTCCGTGACCCTATCGACACGACTTCATCGGGGTTTGCGCCGCTTCCCCAGCTTGGTTTTTGGGTAAATCCCGTTTTGGATGTCGCCTGTGCACGTCCCGCAACGTGCAAGAAAACGCGTTTGCTGTAACCATCTTCAGTATGATAGTCGATAAAAAAACCGATTCGCTGAGCCGCTGAGGTATCCGATGTGTTTGTATAAGAACTCAGCCTAGCGTTGACCCCAATTTTTGTGGCGTGTTCAATCTCTAGCCCTACGCTTGCTTCGCCAATACCACTCCCGCGGCCCATGCCAACCTGAATCGATGGCCCAGGAAGGATCCTTGCGTAGTCACGAGCGGACAATCGGGAGTCGTAGGTTTTCTGATCAAGTAGCTTGACAACTTTTTCCTTTCCAGCTTTTGCGTCATCAGGGCGAGACAATTCCTTTTCACCATTCGCCGCAAACTTCGATGCGCTTGTGAGCGGCGCAATCTCCTCTAAACGCTTTTCCACCTGCTGCTTTACCAAGCCTTTACTGCCATCCAAACCTAGCTGAAACCAGTGAAGGGAACGATCGTACAATCGCCGTTTCTCCAGCGGTCCAAACTCGCCAGTGGCGGCCTGATACCAAGCTTCGCCAATCTCAGGCTCCATGCCTGATTCTGCAGTCAGTGAATTCTCTAGTCGGGCAGCTTTGCTTAGTTTTTCGTCCGAACCGTTAGCGAGATAGGTCAGTCCATCGATCCAATTGTCTTCGATCAAACACAAGTACCGCCCTGCCGTCGTGGACGCACTCTTGTTGCCTGGGTTGGCTTCCAGCAACGACGCGTCTGCTTGATACTTTTTGAATAGTTCACTGGCATTTTCAAAGTCAAGAGATAGATCCTCGAACTCTTTCGCTCGTGAGCTTGGGATGCCACCAGGAAGCTTGCCGCGTGCCTGCTCCACAAGAGCTTGGCCAAGCTGAAACTTCCCTTGCTCGATCGACTCGTTGGCAATTGACAGCACCGCATCGGCATAGTGCAACGACTTGCCAACACCGACGCTGGTCAGAGCCGCCAGAGGGGCGCTCTTGAGTTTAACTTCGTCAACCTCTCTGAATCGTTCGGCGATTTGGTCAACGGTATTCATCGCCAATTCGTATTCGTCCAATCCCATGAAAATGTCGCGTGCGACTCGCATGAGTGCAAATTTCCCTGCAGGGTCGTCTTCAGTGCTCTCAGCGAGGCGAAGCAACTCATTGGCCAGCCCCGTCTTTTGGTCCTTTGTCTTCGCATCTTGATATTTCTCTTGATACAGATCGCGGACGATCTTCATCCTTGCGTCGATTTCGCTCTCCGACGGAACAAGTGGTTTTGAGGATTGCTCCAGCAGTTTGGCGAAACTGCCCGTTTCCCTTTCCCGAGATGTCGATTCGACTTTCCCGCTGTCGGCCAGATTGGTTGGCTGCCCAGTCGGCACTGACGAATACGAATTGGGGTTTGATGGCGGCGACGTGACGCTGGAATTTGATCGACCACTTGTCGTGTTAGGGCGAGATTCAGTTGGAGCGGATGAACGAGAGCCTGTGCGAGAGCCTGTAGGTGCAGCCTGCTTCCTTGTCGACACGGAGGGTGTTGGAGATTGACTGGCTCGATTGGGCATGTCGACTGCGGGCGAATGAGATTCTTCGCCCGCAACCGATTTGGCAATGTCCGTGGGAATTCCAATCGCCTCCATCTTGTCACGATCAAGCCGTATCTTTCCCAAAGCGATCAGCACGCACAACAGCAACAGCAGGACGGCCCCCGGCAAAACGGTGAATAGGCGTGCCTTGGAGCGGAGTTTCTGATCTCGCGAATTTTTTACGCGAGCCGACTTGCGGATCTTAACCGCCGCAGGTTCTGTGTGTTCGCCTTGAAATGAGTCTGAAGTTGCCGCATAGTTATCGTCGAAAGGCCCAGGGTGCAGCACCGACTGATCTACCGGCTGGGGCGGATAACCAACGGGCTGAATCGTCTGCCCAGAATCCACGCCAGCTGCCACTTCAGAAAATGCCGGTCCCATCGGCGCAAACCCAGTCGGTGTCGTGCCGACAGGTGCAATTCCCAACGTCGTCGAGGGGTTGATAGCCGGATCGTTTTGCAGCGACTCCGATATCGCATTCGCCCGCAACTCCTGATCGTATGCCTCTTTCTTGCGTTCGTTGAGCAATCGTAGGCGGGCAGCCGAGATGCGGTTGGAAAGCTCTTCGGCAAGTTGGCTATGTTCGCCGTTGGCAAGACCGTGCAGAAAAGCCAAGTGCCTATCCGCCGCCCCATCGATCACTTCACTATCGCTTTCAAATGTCGCGATGCCCAGAAGCCGATAATCGTTTGGAGGTTGCTCAGAAGGCGGGATTCCCAGCCATTTGTGCCATGGGTCGAACATGTACTAGCGATGCCCAATAACAGGTCTTGTGCTTTTTCAACATTACACTGGGGCATCGCAAGAAATTGCCGCCCCCCGTGTCGGCTTTAGTGTACAGCAATCCACTCGAGACTCAACGGTTGGCAACGCAGGATCGCACGACGTGCTGCAGTAAGCTGGCAGCGCAATACCAGAGCAAGTCGCGATCTAGCTGCCAATTCGAAAAAACGCCATGCGAACAGGCGTTTCAACGGGCATTCGCCTTGCTGGGATCGTGAACGCAACGAACGAATGCCATTGTTCGACTCGCAATGCAGCCGGTCAGGTAGCCATTGCCACACCATGATCCAATATATGCATAGTCGCTTGAGGGCCTTTCAAGGGCATGCGACGACCAATACCAAGAGCGTGATTCAGTTTCGGTATAAGATGTGTCGACGAATGGCTTCTCGGTTGCTGGAAAGATCGACGCCAACTCATAGCCTTTGGGGAGACGCCAGTTCGTCATTTCAGCCAGAGACAGCTCCTCGGCGTACTGAGTCGCTTGAACAAAATTTTTACGACTTGACGCATCGCCGTCTTTCTGCCAAAGAAGACCCGTCGCGGTGTCTTCGACATACTCTCCGTGGTCGACATACCGATTTCGCAGTTGCTCGACCGTCATGGTAGTTCGGCGAACTTTCTCAGCGGTAGCCGAAGCATACCAACCTGCCCTTGGCGTCTTCGCTGACAATGACAAGTCGGTCAGATAGTCAATGGCAGTTGGATCGGCGTTTAGAATCTTGGCGATCGCATCGAAGGTCACGCGTAGATAGTTTTCGTCACCATCAATAGCGATTTCTCGAAGCCTAGGCAGAGCACTTTTCGCTGCCGGGCCGATCTCACCCAGTGCGGTGATGACCTCACGTTGGATCAATGACGAATTACCTTTAGGTGCCATCAGTTCTATCAATTTTGGCACTGCATCTTCGGCGGCCTCGCCCATACCGCCAATGGCTTTGATGACCTCGCGTTGATGGTATTTCGGGTCCTCTAATAGCTTCAGAACGATCGGTAGCAATGGAGCGGCATCTGCCCCAAGTTCGTGCATGCATTCGTGAACATTCCGGAAGTTACCTGGCAGAGACGGACTGGACAGTGCTTCGCGAAAAACGTTGATTACCGATTCGCTTTGATCTCCCGCCCGATACAAAGCTTGCGCATAGAGCGGTCGAAACTCAGCTCTTTCGCTGGTTTTCAAAAGCTCGCGAAACACGGGCTGCATGCCTGTCATGTCCGCGTCAAGTGAAAGCATCGCGTAAGTTGCTTGCATAGGTTCTTCTGCTTCGTCAAACCGTGCTGCGATGGAATCAGCAATTTGTTTTCGCTCGTCATCCGCCAGTCTTCTTGTGACCTCCAAGAGATTTCCGACTGATCCCGATCTCAGGTAAGAATTTCGCATCGAATCTGGATGCAGTATCGATTCAACAAAACGCTGGCGGATTTTCGCCTGAATCGTGGCGGATGCCCTGTCTGAAAAACTCGTCAGCAAACCGTTAATCGATGCGCGAACACGGATGTTCTCACTTGACCGATCCAAGAATCGCGTGATGATCTCGTTGACGATCTCAGTGTTGCGAGAATTCGCCTGTTTCAGCTTGCCAAAACTGTTAATGGCTAGCGAAGCTTGTTCGTCGTCGCCTGATAGTGTCAGTGCATAGACGCGCTCGCGCACTTCTGAGTCGTTTATCAGACTGTCGAGCAAGTGGTCACAAAGGCGTTCAGGATACTTGACCGAATCGTCAAACAACCTGACCCGCGCAATCGCTTTGGCCGCTGGTCGGTTTTTCTCAAGCAGCTTTAAAACGTCAGATCGATAACGCCGTTGGTCCCGATCTTGACTATTGAATTCGGCATCAAGTTCCTCAAACAGAAACACGATTTCCGATTCTCGTAGCGGCCTCTTTTGCGATTGCTTTTCCTGGATCGATCGCAAGGAAATCGCATCGTTCGTTTGTGTCGCGGACCTTGGTGTGCGAACTGGAGTGGGCGAATCCGTCGAGCGAATTGGCGGCGCAGGCATTGGGATTTGCCGCGGCGTCGACGAAGGCAATTGGGCTGATTCGCCTCGCGACTTCAATTCACTGGCAGCAAGTCTGGTTTTTGTCGACCTGTCATTGGCTATTTGAGATTTCAATCGGTCAGCGGGCAGTACTTGAAACATCGTCTTCAAAATCGAAGCCAATTCTGGATGCTCTGCCCTCGCTGCGACCACGTCCAACAGCACCATCGACTCGCGCGGATGCGCCCTGACGATCGCGTGTGCTTCACGTAGTTCGCTGATCTTGTTGCTCGCAAGTAGAGCCGTCGTTCGGTCAACATCGAAATCAGTGCTTTGCGCCGCAACATTTCCAAACGTAGAAACAAATAGCAAAGCCCAGCAAGCAGGAATTAAATGGCGTGTCATGATGCTGCCTAATCAACTCGCGGTAAGTGAAGTGCTGCTTTGAATCCCCCATCATAAACGAGCCGATGGTCAGCGGGGAAACGTCTCGATTGAGTTCGGATTTACGGTTTTTTGCATCGAACGAAGAAGCGAACGGGCCCCCATCGCTTGCCGCAAATATCCCAGATCAAGCGTTTGCTCGTCACAAGTCGGAGAACCGGAACTCCTGAAGGCTTTCGCTGAAGGGTTCTCGTCTCAATCCTGCTGCGCTCTGTTTGCTTGTCGGCGGCGGCAACCTACCGTTCGGAAAAGCCTGTCGTGTATTGAGGACCAGTAAGAGCCCATGTCACCTATTGCCAAGTTTTTCTTGATCGTCACCGTCGCTGGAATTGTGATTCCATCATCGGCAGCGGTGTATACGAACTGGACTGACATCCGCCCTTACTTGATTGGTGATGCCAATGCACCGGGACATCTACTGTACTTCTCACGGCACGGCTGACGAGGTTGTCCCGGAGAAGCGGCGGTCGCCGACTTAAAGAAACAAGGATTCACAGTAAACTCCGTGAAGCTAGACGAGAATTCCTACGCGGTCAAAGAATACAACGTCAAGTACAACCCCACGTTCATCTACGTCGTCGACGGCGAGGAAGTGCGCCGAGCCACCGGAAACAAATCCGTCAACTCGCTGAAACAAATGTATCGCAAATCGATTTTCTAAAATGGATGTGCAGGCGTGGAATACTAGTATCTCTCTAGATCGCTTTTGCGCAGCC
>JBAUHR010000370.1:0-39683 GCA_049680385.1 Rubripirellula sp.
CCATCGGGGCGCTGTCAGAACGGCAGGAAAGTAAACTTACCTAACCTGCCGGCGCAAATACCGTGCCGAACACAATTGGCTTCCAGCTTGCGATTCCCAAAACTGCAAGCTGGAAGCTTACGTCACTCTTATGCCCCGACAGCCATTTACCGCTCGATCCTTAGTTGCAATCGCACGTTGCCAACACAAGCCCGAAACGCCAGCGAGGGCCATTTCCGCGTAACATTGAAGCCATTCGATCATGATTGAAATCGGTAACACGTACTGCTTAAAAGTGGTCAAGGAGACCGACTTTGGGTTCTTTTTGGACGCCGAGGATCTAGGCGAGATCTTGCTGCCGTGGAAGCATGCACCGGACGACTTGAGTGTCGACGATACGGTCGAGGTCTTCCTTTACTTAGACTCGGAAGATCGCCCCATTGCGACCACGCAAACTCCCAAAGTTGAGGTTGGCGAGTTCGCTCTCTTGAAAGTGAAAGACAACACTCCGGTCGGTGCGTTCTTGGACTGGGGCTTGGACAAAGACGTGTTGGTTCCGTTTGCCGAACAGCATCGACCCATGAATGTTGGCGACTGCTGCATCGCGTTCTTGTATCTGGACAACCAAGGACGAATCACGGCGACATCAAAGATTGATAAAGTCGTGGAAGAAAATGATGAACACGATTTTTATCCGCAGCAGAAGGTCGAATTGATCATTGCAAACACGACGGAATTGGGCTTCAAAGCAATTGTCGACCAAAGCCACTGGGGATTGCTGCACAAAAGCGATGTTGACCGGCGACTTAGTTACGGACAAACCATCGAAGGTTACATCAAACGTGTCCGTGACGATGGAAAAATTGACTTGAGTTTGAAGAGTAGCCGGGAAATTCGCGACAATTCCAGCCAGGTGATTCAAGACTACCTACGTGACCACGACGGATTTGCCCCCGTGCATGACAAGTCCGATCCCGAGCAAATTTTCGACCTTTTCGGGATGAGCAAGAAACAATTCAAGAAGGCGATCGGCGGCCTTTACCGGCAGAAGTTGATAGCGATTGAGAAAGCTGGAATCCGCCTAGTATGATCGACCTGCCCTCAACAATCACACAGGGAGTCGTGATGAAACTCTACGGTTACAAGAAATGTGGAACTTGCCGGAAGGCCATGAAGTGGCTCGACGAAAAGGACGTTGCCTACGATTTCATTGACATCACTGAACAGCCACCCAAGCACGCCGAACTCAATCAAGCTTTGGCAGCGGGTTATCCGATCAAGGATCTTTTCAACAGATCGGGCGGCCAATACCGCGAGCTCAACATGAAGGACAAGTTACCGAAAATGTCTGCGGAGGAGGCGTTGAAGTTGCTGGCCGGAAACGGCTACCTTGTGAAACGTCCCATTTGCCTCGGCGGCGATAAAGTGACCGTAGGCTTCCGCGAAGAGACTTACGAAGAAACATGGGGATAAAAGAACACTCGAACATACAAGCCCGAAGCGCAAGAAAAATCCGGCGGGACGACACTCGGTTTGTCGTTCGCCGGATCTATCAATGCGTTTTTTTCAATGCGTTGGGCTACATGTTGATCTCGAAGCCCTTTCGGCTTTCGCGTGACAGGAACGCGTTGGCCTGATCATCACCGATGATTTCACGCTTAGCCGGATCCCAGTTCACTTCGCGCCCCAAACGGATTGCGATGTTTGCCAAGTGGCAGGTTTCGAGCATGCGGTTGTGCGTCCAAACATCGGAAATCGGTTGCTCGCGAGAATTCATGGCCGCGATCCAGTTTGCGGTGTGGTTTTCGCTGACCGGTCCGCCATAGACAGCTTCGACTGCGCCTTCGGGCAACGGATTTGTTTCCAAGTCCTCAACTGGCTTGCCGGCCAACTTGCCGCGATTGACGAAGAAACGTCCGTTGGTTCCTTCGAACAAAATGCCGTTGTCACCTTCGCTGGTGATGACCAGTGGAATGTCACCGGGCATGTTGGCGAGGATTTCAAACTTGGTCGGCGAATTGTATTGATCACTGACCGTTGGGTAGCCGTCTTTGTAATCCACCGGCAGCGAAAAACTGACCGGCGTAACCTTGTTCGGACCAGTGGTATCTGCACCCAGCGCCCATGTCGCGATGTCAACATGGTGCGCGCCCCAGTCGTTCATCTGGCCACCGGAATACTCGTACCAGTTACGCCAAGCGTAGTGGCAATTGGTATACAGTGGCACGCCGCCACCGTAGCCTTCGCGCATCTCGGGCAAAGCTCGGTAAGGAACTTTCGGAGCCGGGCCGAGCCATGTGTCCCAATCGAGCCCCTCGGGAACGTCGATTGCTGGGATAACCGGTGAACCGGTGGCACCGTTGATTCCGCAAGTAACCTTCTTGATCTCTCCGATCCGACCTTCACGAATCAACGCGATTGCTTTGAGGAAGCGATGCTCGCATTCGGTGCGCTGCATTGTTCCGACCTGGAAGACGCGACCGGTTTGCTTAACAACTTTTTCAATCAACTTGCCTTCGTCGATCGTCAACGTCAAAGGTTTTTCACAGTAGACGTCTTTGCCGGCCAACATCGCTTCGACCGAGATCTTGGTATGCCAATGGTCGGGTGCTGCGATCATGACGGCATCGATGTCGTCGCGGTCGAGTACCTTTCGGTAGTCGGCGTATCCATCCGCGGTTTTGCCTGTCGATTCTTTTAGCTTGGCTAGGTTTTCGCCGAGCACCGTTTCGTCGATATCGGCGAAGGCAGCGAAGTCCGCGAACTTGGTCGACTTGTTCGTAATCGTCCAACCCTGGTTTCGCAATCCAATCGTAGCGAAGACAGGTCGTTCGTTGGGCGAATCCTGGCCGCGACTAACGGCACTTGTACCCATGAAGAATCCAGTCGCGGTCGCCGCACTGGTTGCTTGAATAAAGTCACGTCGATTGAATTTACGTTTCGAAGTCATTTGAATCCTCTCGGAGGGAGATCGCGGTTGGTGTTAGGAGAAAGAGGTCGGGGAAATTGCGACCTAGTGCTTCGTCCAGACTAAATCTTCGGCTGGCGAGCCCAGGCGTTTGTCAACGCTGATTGTACACGCAGTCCACTCGAAAAGTCGTCACCCGATCGTATCCAGGGATTTTGAAGCGTCCGAAAGAGGCTGAATCCTCGGTGGCCGCGTCCCACAGCGTGCGAAATCGCACAAAAACCGAGGTGGTTGACTCGCACGGCCGAGTCGATTCGGGGCAGCAATTGCGTTGGTTGCAGAAACTCCCTTCGTCGAAGTCGCATTGGACCGGCACAGCCGAACGCCTTATTTCACCGGCATGAAGTGTTTCAAGAAATCAACGTCCAGAATCAATTGCGTGCGGATCATGAATACTTGACCGATGCCGAGATTGCTGTTTGCGACGTCGGTATCAGATTCGTTTGCGTACGGTTTGGGCGAGAACACTAGCAGAGCCTCCGATTCGTTCAATACGCTTTCGACTGCGATCGAATCGGAATTGGCCGTTGGGACTTGAATGGTCACGCGTTCTTCCGGGGCGTTTTCGCGAGAATTGGGCAGGTTTGCCAGCTTCACCCCATCGATGCTCGCGTGAGTGAAAACCATTTGCAGATTCACTTCCTCGTCCGCAGTCGCAGTGGTTTCTACAAAGAACTTCCAACCGTCTTCAAACACGGAAATCTTCGGTTGCAGCGCGGTGGCTTTGTCGCCGGTAATCTGCAACACGTCGGTGACAAATGGACGCTGCACAACGTCGCTGATCACGGCGCGCTGACCATTGAACATGGTGATCTTCGGCGACTGCATGATGTTCGACCGATGGTCGAGCTGCAGTTGGCGTATGAATCGCTCGCTTTGCAGGCGGCTGATCTTAGCAACACGAATCGGAACAGAAGCGGTTTGAGCAATGTTGTAGTTTTCGTTTTCCTCCGATGGCCAACCTCGCACATCTACCGAAAGCATCGTCTCGGCCCAGTGCTCTTGATCGTACAAAGCAGGGGCACGATCGAGCCGTGCGAAACGAATCGTCGACTCGGATGCTGACCAATCAAACTGATCCAGCAATCGTATATCTGCGTCGATGACGTTCAGCTCGGTGACGATTTGCCAAAGCCCCGAATCCTCGAATCCCGAGAGCATTTGTTTCATCAGCGATTCTTGCTGCTTCGTCACTTCGACGGTCATGACGCCGTCAATGATTCTTGTTTCTGCACGCTGTTCGGCGATCACCGGGTAGGATGCGAAGTACGCCATCACGAACTTTTCCGCATCAATCCCCGGCTGAAGCTCCTTAGCCTTTCGCAGTGCTTTTTCGACATTGATGGAAACGACTCGGGTGTCTTGCTGGGTCAAAGTCTGCTGCAAATCACTGGGGCGCTTCCAAGCATCGCCAGCCAACGCAACCTCGAAATTTGGCATCGGTCGTGGTATCAGGCTAGGTTTTTCGAACGGCTTAGCGTCCGTCAATCCACAGACGCCAACCATTCCGATCAAGAGGACTGCAATCACGCCTCGGAACCAACCTCGTCTTTGGACCGGTTCCCCTAGCGATTCGATTCGCTGTTGCAGTCCTTTCGGTGCAGCCATTGCGAGCAACCCGATCGTTGGCCGACTGTGCGATGGTGTTTGGCCGGCAGCGAACCGAATCAACAGTTCACCGTACTCACGAACCTGCGTCCGATTCATATGCCGCGTCGCGAGTTCATCGGCGGCGCGTTCCATGCTGTGCTGCAGTTTGTTGACCGCGATCCAAGACAACGGGTTGAACCATTGGATCGATTTCGCCAGGGTCGCCAACGAAAGCCACAAACCATCGCGACCTCCGACGTGCGCGACTTCGTGACGAAACACCCAATCGAGTTGTTCGTTGGTCAAGTCTTCTCGCCAGTTCTCAGGCAAACACACCGTTGGCCGAAGCAGACCAAACATGGCGGGGGCATGCAAAGACGAAACTTGTTTCAGCTTGGGGCGTCGGCCAACATCAAGTTCATCACAAACTCGCAGCAAACAGTCAACCGTTGATCGGTCTTGAACGAGAGGACATGACCGCAAAGTCCACGCGAAACGAACGTGTGAGACGAAGTGGCGAAGCAGCAGCACGATCCCGATGGCAGGTAAGCCAAGGGCGATTGAGTAGGTGAACAGTTCAAGCATCGGTTCGAGTGTTTCCGGCGACGAGTCGGCTTGGTTCACTTGATGGTACTGTTGTCCCGATGCGGCCGACGTACGCGAAGCGATCTCTTCCGCAGTGATCGTCGCCACGTAAGCATCTGCCACGGCTTGCTGTTCTGCAGTTGCGTCAGGTGGCAACAAGGCGACGGTCACGGACTTCCCATTCTCGTCCTCGTAAGTGAACGTATCGAACCCGCCCGAATCGAGCGAACCTTCGTCCTGGCCAGCCATCAGCGTTTGCGCCGCCTGGTCAGCAACGGAACTGATCGCAACCGTCGACTCGACCGAGAAAGGTAACAGCAACCTCGCAATCACGATCAGCCAAAGCCAACACAGGTAACGCGCGGGCAACCGTTTGCGGAGCAGTATCGCCAGGACGGCGACAACAGCAAAAACTGGCAACGCACGCCAACTGGCGAGTAATGCGAGATAGATCCCCTCGACACACTGCTGAGTCACTTGGTCAATCATTCCTTTGATCCCTTGTTTCGAGAGTCACTGTTTCGAGAGTTACGGTTTCGAGATTTCTTCGATTTGTCATCCAAAAGTTCACGCAACTGCGCCAGTTCGTCTTCGCTAAGTTTTGCGGTTTTCACCAGATGCAGTAGCGCCGGGGCGGCATCACCGCCGAAGACACGGTCGAGAAACGATCGGCTGGCTTTCCGAACGCAGGCACTGCGGCGAACCGCAGCGGTGTAGCGGTACTTCTTGCCAAATTGCTCGGTTGTTAGCGCACCTTTCTTGACCAGGCGGTGAAGCATGGTTTTGACGGTGGCGTCCGACCAATCGTTGTCTGCCCCCAGAGCCGCGATCACATCGCTCGCCTCCGTCGGCCCCGAATCCCAAATCAGATTCATCACGATCCATTCCGCGTCCGATAGCTGCACGAGTGACTCCCCATTTTCCGATGACAGACGCAAACAGTTTACATCTGTAAACGGTGGCAGCACAAGGTCATCTCGATCGTTCGCTCAAGTGCTCTAGCGCCCCTTCGAGGTCAGGGAACCGAAACCTGAAACCTTCGTCCATCAAACGTTGCGGAATCACATAGCGACCGTACAGGACAAGTTCCGGATCTGTGCGAAGAAAGATTGGTGCGCCGATGCGTACCATCCACTCAAAGGCTGGTAATCCGATCGGCATTCCGTTGACCTTGCGAAGCGTCCGCATGAAGGCCGCTTGCGATTTTGGGTTGGGCGAAGAAACGATGTACATTCCCGTCATTGTTTCATCGACGATCGCCTTCGCGAAGATCGAATTGCAATCGTCCTCGTGAATCCATGACATTCCCTGCGTGCCGCTAGCCACCGTCCCTCCGAGTCCCAGCTTGGTGATCAAGCCCAGCGTTCCAAGTGCCCCGCTGCCGTTGCCGCGATCACGACCGACAACGAAACTGGTCCGCATGATCACGCCGCGTTGCTGAGGCAACTTGCCTTCCGCAAACGCAGTTTCCCAAGCTCGTGCGACCGTCGGTGCCAACCCGATTCCCTCGGCCGACGATTCGGTGCAGACGGCCGACGGTGGATCGCCGTAGATGTGCGCCGTACTCATCTGAATCCACACCGGTGGCGGCGACTTGACAGCACGCATCGCTTGGCCGAGCACCTGAGTCGACTCAACCCGCGACCGCAAAATTTCATCCTTGTGATCCGGTGTCTTGATGCAGTTGACCGTGCGGCCCGCCAAGTTCACAACCGCGTCGCAACCGTCGATCGCCGCCAACCAATCGCTTGGTGCCCCACCGGACAGTGTTCGCCCGTCCCAAATGCGATGCTTCCACGATCCGGCCGCTCTGGGAACCGATCGCGACAGAATCGTGACCGCCGCGCCTGCGGCAGCGAACGCCGTCGCCATCGATGTCCCCAGAAAGCCGCTACCACCTGCGATGACGATTTGCTTTCCTGCAAGTTTTTGATGCATCATGATTTTCCGTCGAGAGTCAGTCTTCGATCACTTCTTAACCGTATTTGTCGTGATCAACTGACATAAAAAATCGCGTTTGGGGACATCATTATTGGTTGCGATACTCACCCTCTTGCAGCTCGCTCTGCGATCCTGACTCGAACGCGATCAAATGATCCACAATGAACTTCGCCAAACAAAAAGGCTCCATTGATCTATCGAGATGGCATCTGGGTTGCTGCTTGGAGTGACGTGAGAACCACCGCTCACCCCAGTGCTTCCTCACCGCAGTGGACCCTCGACGTGCCAGGTGTCCATCCAAGAGATCCCCGCTGCGCGCCGTCTATTTGGTGGCGCCTCTACGCGGCGATTGGATCGGATACCAAATTGAAACTATTTGCGGGGCGGGATGGGACAGACACTCTGTTCCAATTACCATGCCGTCTACCGCTATGCATGTCCCACCAAGTGTTTTTTGAAGAGTCCAGAATCATATGAAACGTTCACCACGCACCTTGTCCAAGCGATCTTCCTTGAACGCTCGCCGCCCTAAAAACTGGAGCGTTACGGCTCTCGAGCAGCGCGTGATGCTGGCGGCCGACTGTGGTGCGGTGATCAGCCAATCAACCGATGCTGCGACGGCTTGTGAGGTCTCGCAAGCGAGCGTTAGCCAAGCACCAGCGACTCAAATCGTTTTCGTTGATCCTAGCATCGACGACATCAGCCAGTTGGCCGATGGCCTGTCGGCGGATCACGAACTGGTTTTGTTGCAGGCTGATCAAGATGGTCTCGATCAAATCACTCAGGTGCTTTCGCACCGGAACAACGTCGCCAGCATTCATATCGTTGCACACGGCCGAGCCGGCCAGATTCAACTGGGCAATCAGTTGGTCGACTCGGAAGTGATTCAGCAGCGACAGGCCAGTTTGCGTGGATGGTCAAGATCGTTAACTGACACGGCAGACATTCTGATCTATGGATGTGAAACCGGTGCGGACGAGATCGGTCTGAACTTGATCGATCGAATCGCCAAGTTGACGGGAGCCGATGTTGCGGCATCAACGGACAAGACGGGCTCGGAATCATTGGATGGCAACTGGGTTTTGGAACGCAGTGTTGGCGAAATCGAAGCCGGCCTGGCTTTCAATTCGCTCGCGCGGGAAAACTACGTTGCCGTGATGCCGATCACGATTCGTGCGCAAGGGTCGACCGGCGAAGAGAACATGTCGCTGCAAATTGACGGGACAACCGTCGCGACGTTCGAGAGCATCGGCACACAGCTACAGGACTTTACTTATCAAACGACCGCAAATGCGAGGTCTAGTCAGATTCGCGTTGTCTTCACGAACGACCTGTTCGATGAAGTCACCGGTGCCGACCGCAACCTTCGTGTCGACAGCGTCACGATCGAAGGAGTGACGTTGCAAACCGAATCGTCGAACGTTTTTTCGACCGGAACTTGGAAACCCGAAGACGGCATTGTTCCAGGTTTTCGTGAAAGCGAAACCTTGCACGCCGACGGCTACTTCCAGTTTCCTGTGATCGGAGTTGGTTCCGGGTCAGAGATCGAGATTTCTGCTCGTGGTGACGAAGGGACCGAACAGTTCAGCCTGCTGATCGATGGCCAAAACGTCGCGTCATTCACCGCGACGACACAACTGCAAACGTTCTCTTATACGCATACCGAAAACGTCACCGCGGACGACGTGCGAATCCAGTTCGCTAGCGACCGCTGGGATCCGGCCAATCAGATCGATGAAAACTTAACCGTTGACTACATCACGATCGATGGCGAGAACTTCCAGACCGAGGACCCTTCGGTTTATTCAACCGGCACATGGACTGCGGCAGACGGCATTGTTCCTGGCTTTGGACGTGGCGAAGAATTGCACGGCGCCGGCTACTTCCAATTCGCCAGCAACACCAACGATGGATCACGCATTCTGGTTCACGCTCGTGGACACGAAGGAACCGAGCGTTTCAATCTGGTTGTCGATGGCCAAGTAGTTCGCACATTTAGTGCGTCTTCAACGAGTGATTTCCAAACGTTTGCCTACACGCATTCCGCCACGGTTGATGCGGCGGACATTCGAGTTCAGTTCATCGACGACAAGTGGGATCCAGTTCTGGGAATCGACGAGAATTTGGATATCGACTACATCTCGGTAGATGGAAAAGCCTATCAAACCGAAAGCCCAGCCGTTTTCTCGACCGGAACCTGGACGGCCGCCGATGGGATCGTTCCTGGATATCGCGAGTCGGAAACGCTTCATAGCACCGGCTATTTCCAGTTCGCGAACTCTAGCTACTTGATCGATACCGACGGCGAAGGTGACGGCCAGTGGAGTGATGTTGAGTCACTAGGATTGATTCCGATTCATGCCGTCGTCCTGCCCGATGGAAAAGTGTTCAGCTTTGGGACGACCGCACTTGGAATGCAAAGCGGCCAGTTCATCTACAGCATTTATGATCCCGAAACCGGCGGTGAAGTGATTCTGCCTAACACCACCGACACAGACATTTTCTGCTCGAACATGTCGCTTGATCCAGTGACCGGCAACGTTGTGATCTTTGGTGGTGATGCACGAGGCGAAGGTGGGACCGTCAACACAGCGGTCAACGATGTGCTTGTGTTCGACTATGCGACGATGACCATTCGCGATGCAACCCAAGGTGAAATGGAATACGATCGCTGGTACGGCAGCAGTGTGACGCTGCCCAATGGCGAGATCCTAGTTCTGGGCGGGACCGGCGGTGGGAAAGACATCCCCGAAGTGTTCAACTCGACGACGGGATGGCGAACCCTGACCGGCGTCAACATGAACATCAATTACTACTATCCCAAAACTTGGGTGGTTAGCGACGGCAGCGTCGTGACGATGTCCAACAGCGGTTCCATGTACCGAATCAACACCGCTGGAACTGGCAGCTCGCAGCGAATTGGATCGGCGGGTGTTCCTCATCACAATGGTTCACCCGGTGTGATGTACGACGTCGACAAGATCGCGTTTGTCGGTACCAATGCAAAGATCTACGTCGGCGACCTCAGTGCGGCGACCCCAACGTTTACGGCCGTCGCGAATGTTCTGTCCGCACGACGCGACGGCGGCATGAGCATGTTGCCAGATGGCCGTGTCTTGATCACCGGCGGCAGCAGCCAGTTCAATGTTCTTGGCACTTCGGTTTATGCTGCGGAGATTTGGGATCCGGCGACGAACGAAGTCCAAGTGGTCGAAGACCTCGCATTGGCGAGACTTTATCACTCGACTCACCTGCTGTTGCCCGACGGAACCGTTTGGGCCGCTGGTGGTGGCGCCCCCGGCCCGCTGAAGAACTTGAATGCTGAGTTCTTTGCCCCCGACTACCTGTACAAATCCGATGGCACATTGGCGGATCGACCTGTGATCACTGATGCACCGTCGAACGTTGACAACAGCGACACGTTCACGATTACCGTCGAAGATGCCGGCGCTATCGATCGAATCACAGCGGTTCGCAGCGGTGCACTGACTCATGCGATCAACAACGACACGCGTTTCGTGAATCTAAGCTTCACCGTGATCGATGACAACACGATCGAGATCACAACGCTCGGCGACAACATCATGATTCCCGGAACGTGGATGCTGTTCGCGCTAGACTCGGACGGCACGCCGTCGAAAGCCAGCATGCTGGGTGTCGCGATGGCCAACGTTGTCGACACGCCACACCTGTTGGTGTGAAATCGCTAGGGAATGTTCAAAAACAGGCTGGGATATCACTCTTCGCTCAAGACACAACAAGAGTGACAGCGCGAACTTGCCCTAGGCCAACATTCCAGTAGCTGGTTCATTACATTAGTCGTTGCCTCGAGAGATCATTTCGAGGCAACGTTTTTTTATGCACTGAATTCAGCATCACCAGGAGACCTCATCGTGACAGCAGGCCTGCATCGACTTGTCGGATTGATTTTGTGGTTGGCGGCTGTTGCAGCGACCGACCTTGCCTTGCCGGTCCTGACAGCGCCGGTCTGCGCCGCCGATCCGCCGAACGTGTTGTTTCTGATTTGCGATGATTTGAACTGTGACATTGGCTGTTACGGCCACGGACAGGTGAAGACGCCCAACATTGATCGGCTTGCCGCCAGAGGCGTGAAGTTCGATCGAGCGTACTGTCAGTATCCGCTGTGTGGCCCCAGCCGCGCCTCGTTCATGACAGGACTGTATCCGGCCCAGAATTTGGTCACGGGCAATGCAATCTACATTCGCGAGCGAGTTCCCAACGTCAAGACGGTGTCGCAGATGTTTCGCGACGCGGGATACACGTCGACGCGAATCGGCAAAATTTTTCACTACAACGTGCCCCTGCACATCGGCACGTCGGGACATGATGATCCCGAGTCGTGGGATTACACGATCAACCCTCGCGGGCGTGATCGAAATCAACATGACAAGATCTTTACGTTGAAACCGGGGCAATTCGGTGGCACCCTCAGTTGGCTGGCAGACGAGGGCGATGACACGGAACAAACCGATGGGATCGCGGCAACCGAAGCGACGCAAGTCTTGCACAAGTACGCCGCCGATAAGACGCCGTTCTTCTTGGCGGTTGGCATGTACCGTCCGCACACGCCGTACGTCGCACCCCAAAAGTACTTTGACATGTACCCGGTCGATAAAATCAAAATCCCTCAAGTTCCGGAGGGTTATTTCGATACGTTGCCAACACCGGCCAGGAACACGTTGACGCGAAAAAAAGACCAACTGAATCTGGATCCCGCACTAGCACGTCAAGCAATTCAAGCCTATTACGCATCCATTACGTTCGCCGATGCTCAGGTTGGACGCGTGCTCGACGCGCTCAGAGAAACGGGTTTGGATCGCAATACCATCGTCGTGTTTACATCGGACCATGGCTATCACATGGGGCAGCACGGTTACTATCAAAAACTAACGCTTTTCGAAGACGCGACTCGAGTCCCGTTGGTGATGGCCGGACCAGGAATCGCCAAGGGGAATTCATCGAAGTCGATGGCCGAAATGATCGACTTCTATCCGACGTTGGCCGAATTGACGGGTTTGACACCGCCGACCGCGATTTCAGGAGTTAGCTTGGCCGACACATTGGCTGATCCAACCAAAGTGTCACGGGCATCAGCGTTGACGCATCTACAAAACGGCTACTCGCTTCGCACTGCCGATTTTCGGTATACCGAATGGGGGCAAGAAGGTGCCGAAGGCAATGAGCTTTACGACCACCGAAACGATCCGGCAGAGATGCACAACTTGGCTCAGGATCCGAATCACATCGAAACGGTGTCCGCATTGTCAAAACAGTTGCGAGCGAGAATCGTGACGGCGACGACACCACCGATTGGAATCAAACAAATCACGCCAGCAAATAGAAAGCTTGGTAAAGTTACGGCGAAAAAGTCACTGAAAAATCCTGCGAAAGTAGATGCCAGATGAATTCAGACGTCGCGTCACGCCAACGTTTTTGGCTCGTGTTTTTGTTGTTCCTGCATACGGTCAACACCTACATGGACCGCGTTTGTATCTCCGCCGCGAAGGGCGCGATGCAGAAAGACATTTCTGGTCTCGATGACCAGATGATGGGATACGTGTTTGGCATCTTTGCGATCGGATACGCTCTATTTCAGATTCCGGCTGGCTGGTTCAGTGACCGCGCGGGGCCTCGGATGGCACTGACAATCGTCGTCATCATCTGGAGCATTTTTACGGCGCTGACTGGCGCCGTGTTTACCGCGATTAGCTTGCTGGCGGTGCGGTTTCTATTCGGCATGGGCGAAGCCGGCGCGTATCCGGGCGCCACGCGAGCACTCTACAGTTGGTTGCCCGCCAAAGAACGTGGACTCGGCCAAGGCATCTTTCATTCCGGTGCGCGCATCGGCGCCGCAGCTTCGTTGGTTGTGATGCCATGGTTGGTGGGGCTGATCGGTTGGCGCATGACGTTTGTTGCCAATGCGGCCATCGGATTGGTGTGGGGGGTGGTGTGGTGGTTCTGGTATCGTGACGATCCGTCGAAGCATTCCGGTGTGAACCAAAAAGAAGTCGACTTGATCCGAGCCGGCATCGCCGAGGAAGCGGCATCGGAATCGAAGTTGCCCTACATTCAAGTGGTGACATCGGCCAACGTGCTGTTGGCGATGTTTCAGTACGCCGCCAGCAATATCACCTTCTTCATCAGCATCACTTGGCTGCGTCCCTATTTAGTGAAAACTTGGGGCGAGGAATACGGCTATCTGTCGGCATTGCCGCTTTTGTGCGGCGCGGTCGCGCTGTGGGTTTCCGGTTACGCGGTGACTCACTTGCACCGCATGGGGATGCTTGTGATGTCGCGTCGATTGCCGGCGACGATGGGGTATGCGATGGGTGCGATCGGGTTGATCGCCTGCACTCAAACGGCTGATTCGGATTCCGTTTGGATCTTCATCGCCTGTTTTTCACTAGCGACATTTGGGGTCGAGATGACGCTTAGCCCGAGCTGGGCGTTCTGTATGGATATCGGTGGTTCACGATCCGGTGCCGTCTCGGCGGCTATGAACATGGTCGGCAATTTGGGAGCCGCGATCAGCGCGGTCGCGTTCCCTTACTTTGTTGCCAATGTGACGATTCCCATGGTCGCGGAAACAACCGGAACGGCAAACTCGTTCTTTGTCTTTGCAGCGGTCATGAACGTTTTGGCATTGATTGCATGGCAGTTCATGAATCCACGCCGAGAACTGAAGGAAGTGTCGCCGGCCGCAATGAAGACGCGACTGGCTTTCTTTGTGGCGCTGATTGCTTTGGTGATCACCGTGTTGGTTTACGTTAACTTTCTGATGCCCAAAGGATAGACGCGTCGATGCGAGTGATCGATTTAAGTTTGCCGGTGAATAATCAGTTGGCAGGTGTCAGCATTGCGACTGCGAAACGATTGGAAGTCGATGGTTGGAATGCGACGACGTTATCGCTGTATTCGCATTGTGGGACTCACATGGATGCGCCATGCCACTTTTTGCCCAGTGGCGCGACTCTTGACCAGCAGGACTTAAGTATCTGTGTTGGTCCGGCGATTGTCGTGAACCTAGCCCCTGCGGCGCCCAAGCAGTTGATTCAGATTGCAGATCTCGGTGACCTAGTGCGGACGATCAAGCCGAGGGCACGGTTGCTATTTCGAACCGATTGGTACACGCGTTTCGGTACAGACGAATATCGAAATTCGTTGCCACGGATCTCGACCGATCTGGCACGCTGGCTTGTGGATCATGAAGTGGCGATGATCGGTGTCGAGCCGCCATCGGTTGCTGATGTAAATTCGATCGACGAAGTGACCGAGGTCCATGAAATCCTGTTTCGCGGAAATGTGTTGATCGTGGAAGGTTTAGCGAATCTTGATCAAATTCGTTCAACCATTGTGGATTTTATCGCATTGCCGATGAAGATCACCGGTGGCGATGGTTCGCCGGTCCGAGCCATTGCGATTGAAAGGTCCAGCGATGACTGAAACTGAAACGCCGTACACTCGGCAGCCGTACTTAGGCTGCATCGCTGACGATGTGACCGGCGCCACTGACTTGGCAATCAATTTGGCTCAAGGGGGCATGCGGGTCGTCCAGGTGTTGGGTGTGCCGTCGACGAATACCGCAGACCAAATTTGCGACGTCGATGCGATTGTCGTGGCACTGAAAACACGGTCGATCCCGAAAGAGAATGCAATTGACCAGTCGATTGAATCAGCACGTTGGTTAAAGCGAGTTGGCGTCGAACGTTACTTTTTCAAGTATTGCTCGACGTTTGATTCAACTGACCGCGGCAACATTGGACCAGTCGCCGAAGCGTTGATGGAAGAACTGAACGTCGGGCAAACGATCTTTTGTCCTGCGTTCCCGCGTGCGGGACGTACTGTCTACCGCGGGCATCTGTTCGTTGGGGATCAGTTGCTTAACGAATCGGGTATGCAAAATCATCCACTGAACCCGATGACGGATGCAAACCTCGTGCGTTTTCTGACCAAGCAGTCGACGAAAAAAGTTGATTTGTTATCGGCCGAGACAATTCGGACGTCGGCCGATGCCTGTCGTGATCGACTGGCCAATCTGTCTTGTGAAGACACGTCGCTCGTCGTTACGGACGCGTGTGATGACACAGACTTGGCGACGATTGCCGATGCGGTTGCTCAAATGCGACTGGTGACAGGCGGATCGGGGTTGGCTCGATACTTGCCGCAAGCCTATCGAACCACAGGGAATTTGAAGTCGTCCGAGTCAACGGCCGAGATGCCAAAGGCCAGTGGACGAAGTCTGATTTTGGCGGGCAGTTGCTCGATCGCAACGAATGCCCAGGTTCAAGCGATGCAACCGAAATGCCCGACTTGGTTCATTGACGTTCCAGCGATCGTTTCGGATTCAAAGACTGAATTGGATCGATTGAAAGCATGGGCGACGAAAACGGATCGTGATGCGACCTTGATGGTGGCGTCCACTTCAGCGCCAGATGTCGTGGCCAAGTTGCAAGAACGGTTTGGCATCGAATCGGTTGCGACTGCGATTGAAAGTTTCCTGGGTGCGGTCGCCAAAATGTTGGTCGCCCAGATGAATGTTCGGCAACTGGTCTTAGCTGGTGGCGAAACCTCCGGTGCGATTGTCAGTGCGTTAGGTGTGCATTCGCTGCGGATTGGACCAGAAATTTGCGTGGGTGTGCCTTGGACCGAAACGATCGGACACGAGCCCGCATTAGCGATGGCTCTTAAGTCGGGCAACTTTGGTGGCGAAGATTTCTTTTCGGTGGCTCTGGAGATGTTGTCATGAACGAACGTGAACTTCGCGAACGTATCGCCCAACACGGCAAATCGATTTTTGATCGTGGTCTGACCGCTGGTAGTTCGGGAAACATTAGCGTGTTGGTGCCGGACGGGATGTTGATCACGCCAACCAATTCATGCCTGGGCCGACTTGATCCGGACCGCATCACGAAGCTAGATCGCAGCGGAGAGCGAGTGGCAGGGGACGCGCCGTCGAAGGAAGCGTTTCTGCATCATTCGATGTATCAGTCGCGGCCAAACGAGCGTGCGATCGTTCATTTGCACTCGACCCATTCGGTCGCAGTGTCTTGTTTGGCCGGAATTGATGAATCGAACGTGTTGCCGCCGATCACGGCCTATTACGTGATGCGAGTGGGGACATTGCCACTGGTACCCTATTTCGCACCAGGCGACGAGAAATTAGCGGCAGCGGTCGAGCGAGCGGCAGTGGCCGCGCACGCTGTTTTATTGTCAAATCATGGTCCCGTTGTATCAGGTAAAGATCTTGATTCAGCGGTCAATGCCACGGAAGAACTTGAGGAGACGGCTAAGTTGTTTCTGATGCTTCGTGGCGAAGCGACTCGATATTTAACGCCCGACCAAGTCGGCGAACTGAATCAACGTTTTGGGAACAAATAGTGACGGCCTATCAAATTGCTCTTTTGCCCGGCGACGGAATCGGCCCCGAATGCATGGATGCGACGCGTATCGTTTTGGACCGCATGGTTCGCGACATCGACGGTTTCGATTTAACGTTCGCGTCGTATCGAGCTGGTGCGGAACTCTACCGCGAAACGGGCGAAACATTGCCTGCGGCGGTGCTTGACGGTTGCTTAGCGGCCGACGCGGTGCTGTTGTCGGCGATTGGGTTGCCTGACGTTCGGTCGCCGGACGGGACGGAAGTTCAGCCGACCATGATGGTGGGACTGCGGCGTGCGTTGCAGGTCCATTCGGCCGTGCGTCCGGTCAAGCTGTATCCAGGCGCCCCTTGTGCGCTAAAGGACACAGGGCCCGGCATCGACTTCGTTGTCATTCGCGAGAACTTGGAAGGCCTGTTCGCATCGTTTGGTGGTGGTGCGAAAGTTGGTGATGAAGTGGCAACCGATACGATGGTGATCACTCGTAAGGGAACCTCCCAAGTATCGGACTTTGCATTCCGTTTGGCTCAGCGCCGCAACGGGCGCGCTAGCGATGGCAAAAAGATGGTCACGTGCGTAGACAAGGCGAATGTGTTTCGCAGCATGGCGTTTTTTCGCGAAGTCTTCTTTGATGTGGCCAAGAACTATTCAGACATCGAAGCGGGCGCGGTTTATGTCGATGCAATGAGTTTGTACATGGTGCAAAATCCGTGGGACTTTGATGTCTTGGTGATGGAAAACCAGTTTGGTGATATTTTGTCGGACTTGGGTGCCGGCTTGGTGGGCGGACTGGGGTTGGGGCCATCGGCCGAGATTGGCGAGCAGCACGGGTTATTTCAACCATCGCACGGGACCGCGCCTCAATTGGCCGGAAAGAACGTTGCCAACCCAATGGCGACGATCCTATCGGCAGCCATGATGCTGGACTGGTTGGGCGACAAGCACGGCGACGAAGTATGTCTGGCGGCCGCCGTTGTGTTGGAAGAAGCTGTCGCGATGGTCTTGGCCGATGGAAAAGTTCGCACTCCGGATCTCGGCGGCAAGTCATCAACGACCGAGGTGGCTCACGCGATCGCCGCTGCGATCTCGAGCAAGGTCGCGGCGATTTAGCTTTTGCAAAATCGGCTGCATCGCATCCAGTTCGGTGTAGTACATCGCGCTGGCGTCGATCCCTTTCGAATCGAGCCAGTCGATGCGCTCGCTGACAACAGCACGCCGGCCGATCCACGGCAACACGACCAGCCAAATGACTGCGATCGCAAGCACGCAGCTAGCCAGTTTGATGGCTGGCTTCATATTCATGGCTAACGCCGATCGTTGAGGTCACCGGTCATGGCAGGTACTGATCGATCTGGTCACGGAAGACCACTCGAAACATCAGGTAAGCCATCGCCAATGTCAGGACTAGGTTCAGGGTCTGTCCGCACGCGTAAAGAATCAGCGGCTTGCCGCCCTTTAAGTGCGGGGCCAGTTCGCGAAAATTCGTTTGCAGCCCGATGCTGACGAACGCCAAGCAGAATAACCAGCCGCGGATCGTTTTGGTCGAGCCACCGATCATGGCGTCGACCATTTCGGGGCCACCGGCAAGCTTGCTGTACATCAGCGAGAAAATGACCGAAGCGGCGACGAAGCCAATGACAAATTTGGGGAAGCGGTACCAGATCTCCATCGCGCTTGGGCGAGCCCCGGAAGGATCTTTCTCGACACAGGTTACCCAGTAAATTGCCACGCCGAACGCCGTCACACCGATCAGGATGTTTTGGATCATCTTGACTGTTGCGGCGACTTCGAGTGCTCGATCGCCCAGCACCGCACCGGCTGCCGCCACCGCGCCGGTTGCGTCGATCGTTCCACCCAACCAAGCGCCACCGAGGACTTCGTCCATGCCGACCGCTTTGATGAAGGCGGGCATCACAATCATCATGATGACGGTGAAGGACAGCGACATTCCAATTGCGAGTGACAGTTCCTCTTTCTTGGCTTTACAGGCGGCTGCAGTTGCGATCGCAGCCGAAACGCCACACACCGACATGTCGGCCGAGATGACCATGTTGAGCGACGGCGATTGGATCTTCAGCACCTTTTGTCCAAAAATAAATGTGCTGATCAAGACGATCGGTGTGACGACCCAGGCGACAAAGATTCCCGGCAAACCAAGCACCAACAAGCGGCTCATCAAGACTTCAGCCCCCAACAACACCAAACCCGTCTTGATGTAAAACTCGGTCAGGATCGCTGGGTTGAGTATCTTGGGCGTTCCCACGGTGTTGCTGATGATCAATCCAACCAGCAACGCCCACAGTGCGTATTCAAGGTTGTAGGACTTCACGACGCTTTGGCTGGCAAGAACGTAGGCAAAGCCGGCGAGTAGGAAGATCGCGGGAAACGCCAACAGGAACTTAAACGCTGCCTTCTGACGGATTCCAGCAGCGATCGCGAATAGGCCGCCGATCAACACGAAGGAGCCTAGGATACCGATCAGTTTTTGCGGACCGTCTGTATAGATCGCATCGACCGGGTTGTCTTTCCACGACCCTGGTTTACCGATCCACTGAGCGATTGGGTTAAAAACCTCGACGTCCTGTTCCGCTTGGATGACCGCTTCCAAGTTGACAGGCCGCGCCAACCAAACGGCGCCAAATGAAACCAGCAGGATTAAACCACCGCACCAAATTGCCCACCAATCTTCGGCCGTCTTCATGTCGGTCAAAGTGCTAGAACGAGTCGGCGTCTCGACGGGATCATTGGTGGACATCGCTGAGTTCGAACCATGCGTTCGCGTTTGGGGGCATTTTTCTCGCGTGACGTTCCGTCTGCGAGCATCCGGTTTATCGCTTAGTAACTCTGATTACGTAAACACTCTGAGATTACTTAAAACTCTGAGATTACTTAAAATTTTGATGCTTAGTACCGCGGCACCGATGCATCGACTTGTAAACTCCAATCGTCGATGCCACCGGCCAAGTTTTGAACTCGCTCGAAACCTTCGGCCTGCAAGACTTTGGTGACATGCAAACTGCGGCCACCGTGATGGCAGTGGACGACAATGTGGTCGCCTCGATGTTGGTCGAGTTCGCCAAGTCGCGACGGCAGCTCGCTCATCGGCAGCAGCAGGCTGCCTTCGATTTTGGCGAAATCGTATTCGTCTTGTTCGCGAACGTCCAATAGAACGAACTTGTCGCCACGTTCTTTCATCGCAGCCAAAGTGGCGACGTCGATTTCGAGTGGTAGGTCGTTTGGATTAGCCATGGAGTGTTTTCGAGTTGGGCGTTTACAAACGGCAGTTCAGGATGGGTGTTTCAATGATCGCGGACGCACCTGCGGATTCCAGGCTTTCCATCGTGTCAATGATGTCCTTGCGGCGAACCATCACACGGACGCTGCACCAAGCCGGATCTTCCAGCGAGTTCACCGTGGGTGAATCGTAGCCAGGAGTGATCAGTTCTGCGCCGGCAAGCTTGTCGCGAGGGATGTTGTATTCCAGCGACGAGTAGTCGCGAGCGATGACGACTCCCTCGAGTCGGCGGACAACGCGGTCGGCGGTTTCGCTGTCAAAGACACGGTTATTTTGAATCAGCACCGTTTCATAGGAACCGATGTCTTCCAGGACTCGCAAACGATTGGCCGCCAAGGTGCTGCCCGTTTCGACCAAGTCAACGATCGCGTCGGCAACCCCAAGCTGGATCATGACTTCGACGGAACCGGAAAGCGACACCAGATGTGCTTCGGCGCTGTGAGCGGCCAGGTACGTCCGTGTCACGTTGGGAAAGCTTGTTGCAATTCGCTTTTTGTCCAGGTCGGCCGCAGAGGCAAAATCCGCATCGTCCGGGACACAGATTGCCAAGCGACACCGCCCCACGCCGAGCTTCATTCGCAATTTGACGTCCACCGAAGCTTCTTCGACCAAGTCGCTGCCGGTGATGCCCATGTCGATCGCACCTTCGGCGCAAAGCGTTGGAATATCGTCGGTACGCAAAAAGATAATGTCGATCGGCAGGCCGCTGACGCGCGCGAACAGGCCGCGATATTGGCGACGGAAATTCAGGCCAGCTTGGTCAAGCAACTCGCCAGCGATTTCGCTCAGCCGACCTTTGCTCGGTATGCCGATTCGCAGGTTTCGATCAGGTTCCATGGATAGATTGTTTCGCAGTGTTGGGGAATTCAGAGGTGTGTTGGTTCAGATTGCGGCCAAGTGGTGCGATCGCCGCTGGCGCTGGGCTATTCGGCAGGTTTGGGGCCGCGACTGGCTTTTTCAACCAATCCCGAGGTGCCTTCGCGGCGAGCAAGCTCAGCAGCCACTTCGGCAATGTCGACACCACGCCAAGCCATCAAAACCATCGCATGATAGATCAAGTCCCCGGCTTCGTAGACGAAATGCTCGCGTCCCGCGTCGCCCGTTTCGTCGGCCGCTTCGATCATTTCGCCGGCTTCTTCGCGGATTTTTCCGCCAATTTTCGCCGGGCCACCGTCAAGAAGTTTGGTGGTGTACGAACCAGCAGGTCGCTCAGCCGCTCGCGTCGCAAGCGTGTCCATCAATCGCGACAACGGCTCCAACGGGTGGGGTGGGTCGAGTGGGCGAGGTGGCGAAGATAACGGCATCGGGTTTCCTGCGGTTCGATCAGCGAGCATGCAGCCACGATGGTAAACCGCCGGTGTGCCGTTGCCAACGGACGGAGACGCGAATGTCGCTCGGTCCGAGTTTGGGTCGGCTAGGGAAATCCGCTGTCTTGGCGACCTTGGCCGCTTTGGCAAGTAGCGATTGCGGGGCTGTGCCACGGCGAAACCATGCCGATCTGTCTTGTGTCGGCCCAGCAAAACTGCAACCGTGCTGGCTTTGCCATTGCAATCAGCGGGTCGAGACTCGATCGGTCACTGCCTGGCCCGATCAGAATGCTTGAACGTCATCCACATCCCAAGCCGATCATTTCACGCTCCCGCTTGCGGGACGGTCGGACACGGCAGCGGCCGAGGAGGGTCGATTTCGTGAAGCATGAGGTCCGTTTGATGGAATTCCTAGCGCCCCACTCCGCTCGATACCTCGCGTCTCTCCCGGAGTGAGAGTGAAGTTGAAAACTAAACTCGTTTACCAACTCATAAACATTTTCATCGGGCCCGTCACTGCCTCGAGCGAGAACCTATCTCATGACGTTACCACGCTTCGCCATTGTGACACCGTCGTTCAATCAAGCCCATTTCCTTGAACAGACGATTCGCAGCGTCATTGACCAAGCCGGCCGCGGAGTCGACTTCGAGATCGACTACGCGGTCATCGATGGTGGCAGTACGGATGATTCTGCCGACGTGATTCGGAAGTACGAATCAGAACTGTCGTTTTGGTGCAGTGAAAAAGATCGTGGGCAAACGCACGCGATCAACAAAGGGTTCGAGCGCGTCCGTGGCACCATTCACGCCTACATCAACAGCGACGACTACTACCTTCCCGGCGCATTCGCCAAAGTCGCCGACGCGTTCGCCAGCGACGACCAGGCCGACTTGATTCACGGCATTTGTCAAAAAGTGGATGCAGCGGGCAGCGTGTTCAACGAACAGATCTCGCACATCACCTGCCTCAGCGAAATGGTCAACCTTTGGGATTTCTGGCTGCGTCCGAAAGAAAACTGGAACTTCATTCAGCCCGAAGTGTTTTGGTCCGATCGACTTGCCAAACGGTTGGGCAAGTTTGACGAGTCACTGCATTACACGATGGATTTCAATTACTGGCTGCGTGGCTTTGATGCAGGCATGAAAGTGCAACCACTCAGTGAACCGCTGGCAGCCTTTCGAGTTCATGAGGCTCAGAAAACATCACAGCGTGACGCCAGCATCCGAGAGCTGCTGCAAGGGATCGAGCCGTACTTGCGAGCCAGCGACGATCGAATCCCGGCAGACCTGCGAACTCGATTGATCCAGTTGGCGGCACTGAGTCATTGCCAGATCGAACACGCTCAGGCGACACCTACCAAACAGGTTGCCCAGTTGCTGCGTCTGGCCACGATGAACCCAAGCCTTTGCCAGTCAAAGCACTTTTGGAAACAGTTCCGCCGCAGCGGTCGACGAGCACTGGTGCCAAGTCGTTACCGAGCCGCGTGACTCGAAAATAGCCGCCGGTACAGATCGATGTGCTGCTGTGCGATTGGTTCCGGCGAATGCTGGTCGATCGCAAGCTTGCGTCCGGCGATGCCCATCGCTTTGCGAGCGTCGGGATCGTCATGTAAACGCATGATCGCATCACACAGCAGCCCTGGTGACCGAGCAGGCGTCAGCAATCCTGTCTGGCCGTCGATCACCATCTCGGGAATGCCGCCCACGGCGGTGCCCACGACGGGCGTCTGACAGGCAAGAGATTCGAGCGCCGTCTGCCCAAACGCTTCTTCGATCGACGGAAATACAAACACATCCATCGCGGAATAGATTGGCGATTGTTCGGCTCCACCGCTCGGTTGACCTTGATGCAACCACTGGACCGGGATCTGTTGTTTCAGTGTCTTCGATGGCGGATGCCCAAAGCTGATCAACGTTGTTTGCTTCTGGACGGATTCCGGCAACAACATTATCGCGTGCAGCAGATCGGCCAGCCCTTTGCGTCGGTTGCCCATCGCAGCGCATGCAAAACCGATTACAAATCGGTCGGCAGGAATTCCGAGGGAAAGTTTTGATTCGCGATTGTCTAGCGGCGAATAGTCTTCGATTGGCAGCGGCAAGTAGATCGTTTCTTTGATTACCGTCTTGGGCAACACGTCCGTTGACGCCGACTGTTGCAGATTCCAGCGACTGTTCCCGACAACAGCAAGATTCAAGTTGCTGATCGCGTCTCGCTTGATCCGTCGGCACTCGTATTCCAGATCAAGCATGGCCGTCGCGGCATCGACATCACCTTGATAGTGAAACCCACCCAGGTACGGATTTTGGTCATGCAGCGTCCACACAACCGGCATGTCGATTCGGCCAAAGAACGAACGGTAGTCGACCACGTCGCCGGTCCAATGGACGTGTAACACGTCGGCGCCGGCAACCACTGGGCTGAGGTCAACATCGACAAGGGCAGCGGGCGGTGAAAACGCTTCGTAGTCAGCGTTCTCTTTTGCTGCGGTTTTGATTCGGCTATGCCAACCGTACTGCGTCGAAAGTTTCAGTCGCGAAGCCCACTTTGATTTTCGACGGTCCCATTTGCTTGGCCGTGGAACCGGCAAATGTGTGATCGCTTGTGATGGCGAGCTTTCACCATCACAGACCGCATACACATGGCTATCGATGCCCGCCTGATTTAGACCGGCATGAATCCGGCGTAGCGCGCTTGCGCCGCCGTGCATGAATGCGGTTAAGTGAGCGATGCGCATCGGCTAAGCTGCTTTTCGCCGCGTGGCAAAGATCCATTTTTGCTCGGCCATTCGGCCTTCCGACACCAATGCCTCTTGGACATACGCACTGCAACGATTTCGGACGGACGCGGGCAACAGCGATTGCTTGGTGACCAGGTCACTATCGGTCACGACCTCTTCGATCTCATGGGTAGGTTGGAAAGCAAGCTTTAGTCGATCGGTGGTCCCAGCGACCAAATGGTCATGAGCCTCGATCAACCAATCCGCTTTCGACAACTCGTCTGCAGACAAGCTTTCAACGACCTGATTTTCAAAACCTTCGCAGTCGACAACGACAAGTGAATCCGACTGCAACTCATTGCGAAATGCGTCGGCGTCAAAACCACCGAACAGCTTCAGGCGATGTTGATCAATTCCGTTCGCCGTTGCATTGGCCTGACAAAGCTGTTTGGCTTCGTCCTCGGTATCAAACCCAACCAACTGAGCCGCGGGGAATTGGCGTCCAAGTCCCACAAGATAAAAACCCTCGGCAAACCCAACATCGACGACTTGCCGGTAGTTTGCTTTTTGCTTGATCGCTTCAAAGCAGGGACGCAACTCCGATTCATACGTCCCAAGCAGCTTTGGCCACAACGAACTGCCAACGGCGGCCTCTTGCGCGTATCGCAAACCGGCAAAAGGGCCGGCGATCACGGTTCGTTCACTCAACAAGTCGGCGCACTGCGACCGCGCTCGTTTATGAATCACAGGATAACGTTGACGATGAAAAAAATCATGATTGGGAAACCGCTGCGCCATACTCCACAACAAGTCGCTTTTCATCATCACGCGAGTCGATCGGCAAGCAATCTTTCGGAGTAGTTTTTTCATTTGGGAACTTTCTTGGCGATCACTTGGGTGAGAACATCGAATCAGCTTGCGAACGAGAGATGGTTCAAGCAGCCGATCGTTTTCCAAATAGAGTCTTTCGCGAAAACAAGCGGCGACGTTTAGTCCGGCTTCGTTGCCACGGGCCACTGTACAGGATGTCGTCGGTGAAACGATCTGCTTCGACGTGCCGAAACACTTCGCTGCTGTGATTCAGCTCGCCAAGCGGAAACGTTGGCAGGTGCGCGTAGGCCGTGTTGACGCTGGTGTGAGTCGCATCGCGATCGAAACCGATGTTGCTGACCAAGTTCTGGTTCGGCAACACCGTCAATCCATTTTGCAGCCAGCAAGCCAGTGTCCATGGGAACGCCCACGAACCGACTCGGCCGTCTTGCACGGCGTCGAACATATGCTGCCAGTACGCAATCTGTTGTTCACCGTCGCAAAAATGACTGAGTTGATTAGATTCGCGGATCTCGGGCCAACGGGTCATGTTTAGGTCGAAGTGCTGCCAAGCTCGACGCCACGTCGCCCAACCCCAGCAATGCGGGTAACGCGAGAAGTAGTAGCTGTGGTCGGTCCGAGAGATTCCGTTTTGAAAGTTGTCACCGCTGATAGCCATGATCCGTTGGTCGTCTCGGTAACGGTCCAGCAGCGTTTCGCAGTACGGAAAAAATGTCGGCTCGACAATGCAGTCGTCTTCCAACGTGATCACGGTTTCGTGATCTTTCAAAACTTCGGTGATTGCCGAACTGATACGGCGACCACAACCCATGTTTTCGTCGGCGTACAACCGGTGGACCTGACAGGGCCAATCAATGTTCTCTGTGATCGATCTTGCCTGCGACGTTCGATCGGATTCGCCTTCGCGTCCTTGCCGAGGGGCATCGGCTGCAACGTACAGGACCGCCGGCGCGAGCGCACGTATCTGTTCAAAAGACCGCTGCGTATGATCCGGTCGGTTGAAGATGATGTACAAAATCGGTGACATGCTCGATCACGCTGCGGAGGTGAGTTGACGGATGATCTGCTTCAGCAATGAATTTGCAGGGGCGAGGTAGTCGTCGAGCCGTTCGCGTGACGCGACGAAGTTTGCGTACTGATAGTTTTCAAGCTGTGGCGAGTATCCGGCTACCTCGACCAAGCCCTTGGGGCAAACTCGATAGATCGACCATCCATCGCCCAGGAATTCAAATACTTCGCCAAGTGAAATGCCAACTTCTTGATAGGTGCCGCCGTATTCGAATTGGATCGTACGAACATGATTGCGGATCATGCCTTCGCCACCTCGCAGCACATCAAGTTCATATCCCTCGACATCGATTTTCATGAAGTCGATTGATTCGACTTCGGCTTGCTGGCAATACTCGTCGAGCGTTTGTATGACGATCGTGGTCGGAGTCGACTCGCCATGTGGACGCTTGTGAATTGACTGGGTGTCAGGATGAATCAGGACCTCACCCTTTTCGTTGCCCAGAGCCGTGTTGACGGCGCGGACGCGAGAATTTCCCGTAACTTTTTGCTGCAGTTGCTGGAAACTTTCACTCATCGGTTCGAACAAGTGAAAATCACAGTCTTGGTTTAGCCTGACTAAGTAGTCATCTGTCCGAGCGCCGACATCAAAGACCGTTCTGCATTTCGGCACGAAACGTTCGGCAAACAGGTGCTCGCCGTTGAGCATCGGGTCTGGCGAATTGGCGTCACTGTCCCGGTCGGATCGGCGGATACCCAACATCATGTTCTCATTCTTGGAAATTGAGGATTGGTCGCGAATAGAGGCGATACCAAAGATGTAAAAAACGATCAACATCAACCAGGCGATATTGACCTCGGCGGCCTGGGTTTCCTATTGAAAGTGGGAACCTTGACATGCCGCTGCGAAGATTCGCGTGAGCGTAAGTGTTTTGAACCCAAACGGACCCCAGAGGCTTTAGGAAACAACGCCATGATCATCGATCTTCGACGCGAATTACGCCGATACGGAATCAAGCCGGACCACGTGCTGCATGTCGGCGCCCACGAAGGCCAAGAAGACGGCACCTATCGCAAAATGAATGCGACGCCGGTTTATGTCGAAGCGAATCCAGATGTGTTTTCTCGCCTGCGTGCGAATCTGCCCGAGCGTGAGTGCCACTTGGTTGCGATCTCGGATCACGAAGGCACGGCTGAATTCCACGTCACCTCGATGGACCAAAGCAGTTCGCTGCTTTCGTTGGCGAAGCACTCGGAAATTTATCCCGACATCGTCGAAACGAAGACCGTTCAAGTTCAGTGCACAACCATCGACAAATTGCTGGAAGGTCGCACCGAGTCCTTTGATGTGCTGAGCCTTGATATCCAAGGTGCCGAGTTGTTGGCGCTCAAGGGTGCCACAAAATTGCTTGGGCAACTCTCGTGCATCATGACCGAAGTGAATCGTGACGAACTGTATGCGGGTTGCGCCCGAATCGAAGAAATCGATGCGTTCTTGGCACAGTTTGATTTCAAACGTGTTCGTGAGGCATTCCCTTATCACGAATCGTGGGGCGACGCCCTTTACGTGAAAAACGACATCGCCGAACAAGTGGGTTGGACGCAGCGATTGCTACAGTTCTTCCAACCATCAAGTGAAAAATCTCGCGCCGCGTAATTTGGGTCTGCGATGAAGGCTGGTGCAGTGTCACTCAAACAGCGTCTGCGTTTGATCTCGTTTGTAGCGGCATCACGGCTATTCTGCGCCCGCCTGGACAGAGAATCGGAGCCTGCGAAGGTTCTGATTATCGCGGATTGCTACGGGCGTTTGGCGAACCGGTTGACGGTATTAGCGAATGTTCTTTCGTATGCGAAGGAACACGACTGGGTGGTCGTTGACATCGCCATGCGTCAAGCGCTCTCGGGTGACCATCTGAATCCCCAACACCACTTGGCCGGTTCGTTGATCTTCAATGATCGCGGAAAGTGCCGCCAGCGGATTGCCAAGTTGATCGTCGCCGTCTGGGGCCGATATCGCAAAGAAGTCGAGCGGGTCTCGTACCGGGAACCCGCGATTCGATTTGCCGGGCTGCCGATTCTGCGAGGCGACGGCGAAACGCGAATCGATTTGAAGTCGCTTCAAAAAACACACCCCAATGATCGCTGTATCGTTTTGACAGGGATCTTTTTAGAGACGGACAAGCCGAACCCGGCGACGCTGGCTGATCTGCGAGAAACGCTGAAGCCGAATGCTAAGGACCTAGATTTTGCATTAGACGTGCTAAGCGAAATCGAATCGGGCACTACCATCGTCGGTGTTCATGTCCGTCATGGTGACTATCGGACTTGGCGAGACGGATGCTTTTACCATCCGTTCGAATCCTATGTTCAAGCGATGCAAAAGATGCAGCAATCGCTCGATGGCAAGACGGTCTTCTTGGTCGTCTCGGATGAAGAGCAGGACATGTCGCTTTGCCCATCGTCGCTTGATGTTCGACGAATTCGCGGCAGCGAAACGCAAGACCTGGTCCTGCTTTCGAAATGCGATTACATCATCGCAACTCATTCTAGTTTCGCGAACTGGGCGTCGTTCTATGCCGAGGTGCCCATCCTGACGATGCGTGACGCGATGAAGCCGGATCCCGTTGACTTGACAGCCTTGAAGGTCGTCGATTTTCCAAGACTGCAAGGCGACTATCTGGTCTAGTCTTCCATCACCGATGGGTGAATGACAACCGGGGCCAAGAATTGTGGGAACCAACAATTTCAATGTTGTGCTCGCCTCCGGCGTGGCTTTCTTCAAACACACACGCCGGAAACGCGTGGCGCCGATATCACGCAGCTAACACATCGCGCAGCTAACACATCGCGCAGCAAACACACGGAACCTTGCCAGTTTAGCCGGTCACTTTTTCTCGGATTCGGTCGAACATGTTGGGTTTGGGCACGTTGGCCGCGGTGACTTCGGCTGTGATCTGTCGCTGCAGGAAATCGCGGTAATCGGATTGCACGGAATCCGGCAGGATTACCAGCACGTCGTTGTGGCAAAGGCAGTCCCAACCCTGTGGCAGCGCTCGCGTCACGTCCAGCAGCGTCGGCCAATTTTGACGACGATGGGGACTTGGCGGTGGAGCCAGGAACAATCTGGCATCGTCGATCAGGATCACATGATTGCGATCGCAAGCGAAAATGGTCTCTAATTCGTCCAGCAGCGGGCACTCGTCGTCCTGGCCGTAGGTCACACCGCCGCTCCAGTGGGCGTCGAGCCAATAGATCAGGTTGTCATTCTTCGCAACGATTTCTGGCAAGTGCTGCCTCGTGTCGCCCTGCAAGAGCGTGACATTGGGCACACCTTTGAGGTTTTCAGACGCGATACGATGCATTTCAGCGGAGTTTTCGATCGTGAAAACACGGTCAAAGACGCTAGCGGCCCACTTTGCAGTTCCGCCTTGATAGGTGCCGCCTTCGACCAAAGTGGTTAGGCCCATCGAATCGCGAAGAAACACAATGGATTCTTTTGGTGCACCAAACTGAACGGTTCCCATCGCAACATCCTTTCAAGTCAACTGCCGTTTCAAACCAAGGTTGGGGTTACAACCCCGTGGCGTGACTGTAACGCGACTCTCTGACGACTCGCAACATCGTTCTGGGACGACATCAATTTGACCTCAGAAATTGACAATCCTTACAAACGGATCAGCAGACATTGAAATCATAAGATCCGATGCTGGGAAATTTGCCCTGATCGGTTTGCGAAGTACACTGGCGAGCAAGATTTCCCCTCCAATTCGCATGGTTTCTCTCATGTTTCGCCGCTCAAAAACGTCTGCTTCTCACCCCTCTTTTCGTTCGCGTCAGTGGCTGGTGAACGAACTGGAACCGCGCCTGATGTTGGCGGCTGACGCAGCCGTGGCAGTTTGTCACGCAGGGGGCGGCGAAGTCGCCGCACCAAGCCCGACCGGCGGACAAACGGATGCGTCCAGCAGTCAGCACTTGGTCATCATTGACTCGGGTGTTGAAGATGTTGCGGCATTGCTAGAGGCCGTTCCTGCGGATGCTTCGATTGTGATGATCGATCAAGCGGAAAGTGGAGTCGATCAAATCACGGCTGCGATTGCATCGCATCAAGGTTTGAAGTCGATCCACCTGCTTAGTCACGGAAGCGAAGGCAAGCTACAACTCGGAAACGAAACACTTTCGTCTGCAAACCTGGGCCAGTATCAAAACCAAATCAAATCATGGCGAAGCTCAATCGCGGCTGGCGGCGACTTGGTGATCTACGGCTGTGATGTTGCCAGCGGATCGCAGGGCATTTCATTCTTGGCTCAACTTGCATCGATGTCCGGTGCCGATGTTGCTGCGTCGAACGATCGCACGGGAACCGCCACATCAAACCACTTCGCAGACTGGGATTTGGAATACCAATTCGGCAATGTTGAAACATCCGGTCTATTGATCTCGAACCGTTTGGATGGGTTCACCGGTCAATTGGCGATTCAGATTTTTGCGGCTGGTACGACCGGCGACGAATTGATGGAACTTGAAATCAACGGCCAAGTCGTTGATACATGGTCGGTCCAAGGAACCGATGCCCAGAACGGTCAGTTCTTTTCCTATGTTGCCGATGTCGATGGAGTCGACATCAACGATGTCCGCATCAACTACGTCAATGATCTCTACGACCCGGCCAATGGCATTGACCGCAACCTTCGCGTTGACCGCGTGGTGGTTGATGGCGTCAGCTACGAAGCCGAAGCTCCGTCGGTGTTTGCCGATGGCGTTTGGGACGGGAGCCAGATTACGTCCGGAAATATGCAGTCTGAATACCTTCACACAAACGGGTACTTCCAGTTTTCGGGTGATGGGCCGATTGGCGGAAACGGATCAGTAATCGAAGTGTCTCTACGCGGTCAGTACGGCGGCGAATCGGCGCAACTGTTGGTTGATGGTTCTGTCTTGCAAACGTTCAGCGGCCTGTCCACCAACACTCAAGTATTTTCAGTTCAAGCCGATGGTACCGTCACAGCCGATCGCGTGCGGGTTGCGTTCATCAACGATCAATACACTCCGGGCGGAATCGATCTGAATCTCGAGGTCGACTTCATTCGCATCGATGGGCAAACGTTCCAGACCGAAGCTGCCACCACTTATTCGACCGGCACTTGGTTGCAGGAAGACGGGATCCAGCCTGGTTTCCGCCAAAGCGAAGTTCTTCACACGAACGGGTATTTCCAGTATCTGGCGTCCGGTGATCCAACGGGCAACCCAGGCAGCTTCTCGTTGGTGACCAGCGAAATTGTGACCGTCGAGGGACAGGGGGCAATCACGTTGGAAGTGCGTCGCCTTGGCGGCAGTGACGGTGCGGCATCAGTTGATTACTTGACCGCTGCGGACAGTGCGACGGCGGGCGAGGATTTCCAAGCTACCAGCGGACGCCTGTTCTTTGCGGACGGTGAAACCGTCAAGCAATTCACGGTGAACATCCTAGACGATGGCATTTCCGAATCGACCGAGTCATTCAGTGTTCGCATCGACAATCCGATTGGCGCTGACTTACTAGCTCCGCGAACGTCCATCGTCACGATCTTGGACGATGACTCGGGGCTTCCTCGATTCGAGTCGTTTACCTCAGCAACCGACCTGGCGTTAAACGGATCGGCGTCGATCAGCGGAACTCAATTACAGTTAACCAGCACGGGTGCCCGTCAAGCTGGAACGGCGTTTTACAATTCACCGATTTCGGTCAGCAGCAACACATCGTTCCAGTCTAGCTTTACCTTTCAAATGGGTGGCGGTGCCGGAACCAACGGAGCTGACGGAATGACGTTCTTGTTGCAGAACTCGGCAGCCGGATTGAGTGCACTTGGACGTGCCGGCGGCTATTTGGGTTATGACACGATCGGCCAAAGCGTTGCCATTGAATTCGATAATTACAACAACGGTGGTGACATTGCGGCCAATACTGTGGCCGTTGTGATCAACGGCGACACGCGGAATGCGTTTGCCGAAGTCGTCTCGCCATTTGATCTGAACAACAACACGTTGTATCACGCTTGGGTCGATTACAACGGTGAAACAAACACGCTTGCTGTTTTCGTTTCACCCACCGCCGAGAAACCTGTCTTCGCCGTGTTGAAGACCAACATCGAGCTGGATTCCGTTGTTGGAAACCAAGCGTATGTCGGCTTCTCCGCCGGCAACTATGACCAGACAAACTATCACCGAGTTGGATCATGGAACTTCTCGCTCGATACGCCGCAGGGCGACCCGCCGGTAAACCCAACCGGTAGCGTTGTGGAGCAAGACTTGATTACAGGACTTGTCCAGCCACTCGCACTTGATTGGTCGCCGGATGGACGCAACATCTATATCGCCGAAAAGGGCGGTGTCATCAAGGTCGCTCGTGATGGATCCAGCAGTGCAAGTGTCGTTTTAGACATTTCTGCCAAAGTGAACGACGTTCAGGATCGCGGCTTGATCGATTTCACGTTGGATCCAAACTTTCAGTCCAACGGGTTCATTTACTTGCTGTACACTTACGATCCGCCTGAAGTGTTCGACAACGTCGGCGACGCGAATGCGGGCCCCGACGGGCGCGGCAACCGGGCGGGCCGATTGTCTCGGTTCACCTTGGACGCTTCGACCGGATTTACGTCGGTGGTGTCGGGAAGCGAATTGGTACTGCTTGGAACGAACAGCACTTGGGACAACTTCAATGGTTTCGTTGACAGCACCGTAAGCCTGAACGAACCGCAGGGTGGTCGCGAAAACGGCCAATACATCGAAGACTTCATCGTCAGCGACAGTCGGTCGCATACGGTCGGTAGCCTTCAGTTCGCCAGTGACGGAAATTTGTTCGTGTCGCTTGGCGACGGAGCGAGTTTCAACCAAACGGACCCTCGCGCTTTGCGAGTTCAAAGTTTGTCGAGTCTAGCCGGCAAGGTGCTTCGGATTGATCCGTCCACCGGCCAAGGTGTTTCGGATAACCCGTTCTACGATGGCAATCCGAACTCGAACCAGTCTCGGATCTACCAACTTGGACTTCGCAATCCATGGCGATTGACGTTGGACGAGCGGACCGACCAATTGTTCATCGGTGAAACCGGTCTGGGCAACTATGAAGAAATCAACACCGGTGTCGCTGGTACCAATTTTGGCTGGCCTTACTACGAAGGCGCTCAAGGGACCAACAGTCCCACGCCTGGTTACAGCAGCTTGCCACAGGCGCAGAACTTCTATCAAAACGGCACTGCCAAACCCGCTTCGATCGCACTGGCTCACCAAGCCGGTTCGAATGTCATCGTGCTCGGTGACATTGTTTACAACTCGGACCTTGGACTGCAGTACGAAGGTGATTTGTTCTACAACGACATGTACCGCGGTATCATTCGACATGCCAATGTCGGCCCGGATGGCCAACTAAGCGGCGTCGAGGTCTTTACGACGGGCGCCAACTTTATTGTCGACATTCAGCAGGGAGTGGATGGGTCGCTTTACTATGCCAATCTGGTCGAAGGCACCGTCGGCAAATGGCAGATTGTTTGATGTTGGTTTGGTCATGAAACGCTATACTTCGATGCATGACCAAGAAAGACATTCAGCAAATCATGAAGGTTGCCGTCGCTGGCAGCCTCGGCACGCTTACTGACGACTCGGCGCCGTTTGTTTCCTTGGTGACGGTCTCTGTCACCGGGCCTCGCTCGGTAGCAATGTTGTTGTCGGGATTGGCCGTTCACACAAAGAACCTGATGCGGAACCCAGCCGCGTCGCTGTTGTTGGTTTCGCCTGGTGGCGAGTCAGGCGATCCGCTGGCCGGATCGCGTGTGACATTGACGGGAACGGTTAAGAAACTATCGCGTGCGGATGACGGTGACGTTCGCGGTGCGTTCTTGGCGAAACATCCCAGCGCAGCGATGTATGCGGACTTTGGTGACTTTTCGTTTTTTGTTTTGGACATTGACCAAGCTCACCTGGTCGCTGGCTTTGGAAAAATCGTTACTGTAAGTGGCGACGAACTGAACTGAAGATTATTCCTGTTGAGGTCACTTGATGAGTCGGTCCAAAGAAAACAAGTCCAGCGAATTGCCCGATCCTCCCGATGGCCAGCCTGGTGTTGAGCCCGCTGCCGAGCCTGGGCAAGCCAAACCCAATCGAACCGGCCAGATCACCAACGATGTTGATCGCGACAAAATCGCTCAGTTTGTCACCACCATTCGCAACGCCGAGGAACAGGTCGGTCAACACATCATTGCCGCGCTACAGCACGACAACACGGTGGCGGTGATCACAACCGTTGCGGTCGGTCCCGATGGGAATCAGCGTGTGATCTCGGCAGCGCTGAATCCGGACCGGTTGAAGCAAGTTCAAGAAATCTTGATGCAAGCCGAAGAAGAACGCGAAGACGAAGAGCCGTGCGTCGGTGTTCACTGTTTGGTGAAGCCCAAGTTGTCGTAACGAACTTGTTCTACGGCCGGATGACGATCAATTTGTCCGCGACCGTCTCGCTAAGCACGGTCGTGTTCTTGTCGATTTCGACAGTTGTTGTCGCGGCGAGCGGAGCGTGCTGGACAACGCAGCCGACGGCGGAAAGTTCTAGGCCGGATGCGGTCAGGAACCGCAAGAATTCACTCGATTGGTCGACCACTCGAACCAATCGGAAGGGCTCGCCGGCAGGCCACTGGGTTAGCGTTTGCCCGTCATCGGATTGCAGCGTTCCGTCGCTGCGCGGGATCGGGTCGCCGTGCGGATCGGCGCCGGGGTATCCCAAGTGCGCATCGATTCGATCGACCAAGCGATCACTGACCGCATGTTCCATGTGCTCGGCTTCTTCGTGGACTTCGTCCCATGGCATGCTGAGTGTTTGCGACAAGAACAGCTCGATCAAGCGATGGCGCCGGACCACGCGCAGGGCCAACAGCGTTCCGCTTTGGGTCAACCGAACGCCTTCATACGGCGCGTACTCGACCAAGTTTGCATCGCGCAGCGTTTTCAGCATCGCCGTGACGCTTCCGGGCGAGACTGACAATTGACTGGCAATCGCACCGGTTGCAACTGACTCTTTATCAGGTTGCCCACCAAGTTGGTAAATCGCTTTGATGTAGTTTTCAGTCGTCAGGCTTGGCATCGATGAAACATCCTCACGAAGCGAATCCGGCCAATTCGGCCGACTGACGAACACGTGTGATTCCAATGATGTAAGCCGCCGTTCGCAATGACACCTTGCGTTCCTGCGCGGTTTGCCAGACGTTTTCGAAGGCTTGGTTCATGGTGTGGTCCAGTTCTTGGCGAACACGGTCAAGCGTCCAGCGATAGTGTTGGCGGTTCTGGACCCATTCAAAGTAACTGACCGTCACACCGCCCGCATTGGCCAGAATATCGGGCAGAATCGTAACACCGCGTTTGGCTAAGATCTTGTCGGCGTCAGGGTCGACCGGGCCGTTGGCGGCTTCCACAATCACGGTTGCTTTGATTTTGTTGGCGTTCTCTTTGGTGATCACGCCACCCAAGGCGGCCGGGATCAGCACGTTCACGTCGTCGAGTTCCAGCAGCGCGTTGACCGGCAAACACTGGCATTGCTGGTATCCTTCAAGCAAGCCACGAGGGTGCCCGATTTTGTGGTGCATTAGACTTTGGATATCCAACCCTTTCGGATCGTAGTAGGTTCCCGACACATCACTGACCGCGACGATTGGAAACTGGGCTTCGCACAGAAACTTGGAAGCGTGCGAGCCAACGTTTCCGAAACCTTGAATTGCGATGTTGGTGCGTTCAGCCTTTAGCCCTAGCCGCTTGCACAGCTTGACCGTCAACGTGCCAACTCCGCGGCCGGTTGCTTCTTCGCGTCCTTTGGCACCGTACTCTTCGACGGGCTTGCCGGTGATGACGGCCGGGTTAAATCCGTGGTATTTCTCCCACTGGTTTCGGAACCACGCCATCACGCGGTGGTCGGTGCCCATGTCGGGTGCGGGGATGTCTTTATCAGGACCGACGATGTCGTGAATCTGGTCAACAAAGGCTCGTGTCAAACGTTCCAGTTCTCGCTGCGACAAATCCGATGGATCGACGCCAATGCCGCCTTTTGCGCCGCCGTACGGCAAGTTCACGACGGCGGTTTTCCACGTCATCAAACTGGCCAGGGCGCGAGTCTCGTCCAAGTCAACGTCGGGGTGGAAGCGAAGACCACCTTTCATCGGGCCACGGTGGTTGTCGTGCTGAACTCGGAAACCAACGTAGTTGGCAAGGCGTCCGTTGTCACGCTCGATCGAGACTCGCACTTGCACTTCGCGTCGAGGCGTCAGCAACGCCTCACGCATCTCGGCACTGATGTTGAGGTGTTCCGCAGCAACGTCAAAGAAATGCTGGGTCGCCTTAAAAGCTCGCATGGGTTCGCGTTCCAGATTAGAGATGGCGGTGACCCAATCGATAGGCCAGAAGGTGTAGCGGCGTGGGTCTAGCGGCTGTGGTTTAGCAGCAACCGCCGCCGTTTCGCAAGCTTACCCAGAATATCCGATTTAGGCAGCGCTGCGGGCAAACGAAATTGCTTCCGCCGAGTCGGCAATCCACCGCTGAACATCGGATAATTTCGGCGCATCAGCGCCACGCAAATATCGTCGGCCGCTGGACGTCATCGCAAACTGGGCGACTTCTTGATGAAGTTCGTCTGCATCGCAAACCGCCACGGTGCTGGCAGAATTGTACTGAGCACCGGCAAGCATTTGGCATTCGCGTGCCAACAGTTCCGGGATCTCGCACATCAGCTTGGCCTGCCACTGCCACTGAGTCACGGTTTCGGTCGTGATCCAGTAGGTCATCATTTCCGCAGCCATTTTGGCGGCGGATTCATCTAAGAATTCGCCGACGGTGTGGATATCAACGGACGCAAACCGCTCAGCCGTTTTGGGGCCGATCGACGGAGCGTCGACTAGCGGATCTTGCCGCGACAGTCGGCACCGATTCTCGGCTGACTGGCGGGTGACGGGTGTTTCGACTGTGCGTGGTACAAACGGAATGGTGGCCGGATAGTCATCGTGCGATTGTGCCAAGTGTACCTCGCTGGTCACGTCGCCAATTGTCGCTTCGGCTTGGTTGGGTTGATCGGCTTGGGTGGCAGCGGCAATGGCAGCGGCTTGGATTTCTTCGGCAGCCAGGCGACGGGCACGCCGGCTCTCGCGGGAAGCCAATTCGGTTTGATAAACATCTGCCACCCGGTGAACAATGTCCACTTCGGCGGGCAAGTTCTTGCGCAGCGTGCCGGTTCGGCGGAACTCACTGACCAAGCTGGCGACGGCGTCTTGTTCGATGCGGTTCTCGATTCGTTTCAGCCAAACTCGGGCCGGCGTGCGGATGGCGGCGAGTGCGGTGCCAGCGGTCAATGACGCTTTGGCGATCGGCTGTCCCATCGCTGACTCGGCATCACGCGCGGCCCGTTCAAGCACTCTTGCCCATCCAGTGATGGCTAAACCAAACAGTTCCGAAAGTGAGCGTTTCGCAACCAGACCTAGTCCGTCGGGCGGATGAGCTCGACCGCGTTCAAGATCGTAGGTGTCCAAAAGCGGAAAGTAGCTTTGGTTGGCAAACTTGGCACCGTGCAAGATTGCCTCGCCGAGCCAGCCAAGATTGTTCGATAAGTTGAAGACGGTTCTCGCTGGGTCGTCTCGCCACAACTTAAGAATCGATTCGTACGACCGCGTGACGCTCCATTCGATCGGCCGATGCAGCACCTTTTCGCGGTCGCATTGCTGCGTGTGCAAGGGCATCATCGGATCGGTAAAGTAGTGGCTTAGCACGCCGGCGGCGTGGGCAGCGTCACCGTAGCGGCCTGCGCGAAGGTGTTTTTGAAGTTTGTCGTACCACATGTGGGCAACGCGCGGCGCGCCACCCCAGTACCCGTCGGTGACATGAATCACATGGTTCTGAAAATCACGAAACCGGGTGTCCGGATCCTTTGCGCCACGCAGATATCGATCGTGATGCCGAAGCAGCACGCGAGCGAGTCGCCCACCAGCATCGGTTTGCACAAGCGGCAGCGCATCGATGGCAAAGAAGTGGTGCGTGCTGCGACAGTGGGCGGCGCGCAGGATCAGAAACAACGGGTTCATGACACCACCCTCGTTAGGCGGCTTGAGAGTGGCTGGAAATCGCAGCATCCACATCAACGCGGTAAGCTGCGGCTTGTCGTGACAATCTCGCACGCAGTGATTCGTCGCCTCGTAGCACCGATGACGCGGTCGCCATCCGTTCTTGGAAGACATCGAATGTTAGTGGTCGAAAGCTGGCATGTCCTGGTGGTGGCGCTGCCGCGCCGTAGACAGCCGTCCGGCGCCACTTCCAGTCCGCACGAGCGATTCCTAGGTACACCGCGTAAAGTTGAGTTACGCTTAATTTCGACAGATCTTGTAGTCCGGTCATCACCACGGTTGCATCCCCACAGCACAAACGAATTAGGGTTTGCGACGGACGCAACCATTACGGCCGTCTGCGTGGCAAGTGTGCCGATCCGCGGGCGTCGGTGGCAAGAGGGATTTTTTTGGCGTTAAAAGGGCACAACGTCGTCAGTGCTAACGCGGTTTCGAGCGAACGATCTCGCGAGTCCGTGACACTAGCGAGAAGGTTTCTTCGGGGCGTGGATCCGGTGCGACGCTGGTGAAGTAGTCTTGGTCGATGCCCAAAATTTTGCGACGTTTTTGAGACACACCTGGGTCGGAATCCAAGAAGCTTTCCGCCATTTCAAAATCGCGGTCCCACAGGATTGCAATCGACAGCAGGTCCACGACATCTTCGAATGCCGTCAAGTCGTTTGAGTCGCGCCGTGGCAAATCAATGGACCCCGATTCTGGCATCGACCGATAGGCGGCCAACGTCAACGATCGCCATTCGGTTTGTGGCGGAATCGAATCGCCAAACAAGTCGATTTCAATCGCGATTTGATCACGCACTTCAACAAAAATCGCTGCCACGGTGGCTTCGGCCAATGCCGACAGTTGCATGGGCGAATCGGTTTCGGTCAACAGATGCTCGGCTACTTCGTGCAGCAGGCCAATTCGCTGACAGACCGTCAATTGATCAAACACGTCGATGCCCGAATCACAATCCGGGATCACTTCGTCAGCGCAGTCAACGTCGACATGAACCAGCAACGCATCGATCATCGTGTCGATTGCGGCGCCGACCAACGCGCTTTCAGCGCCTCGCAAGGTGCGATCACCTCGGCTGGTATGCCACATAAAATTCCCTTTTCCCCGAACATGCAGTTCGCGCCAATCAATTTCAGCGTGACCACAACAATGCCTGCAACCATGAAAGGCCGACATCATAATCGAGGAACCGCGGCTTGGTGGGCCGCGAAAAAATTTTCATTTCTTTTCAGTCGTAAGTCGTTCGCTAGTAACAACTACGCAGCGCGTGTGATCGGGTTGGCGGTTCCCGAATCGTGCATTTCGCGGCGTGATGGACGAACGCGAGGCCGGGTTGCGGCTTCTTCTTCGTTGCGGCTGATGTGGACATCCAACTGCGGGAATGGAATGGAAATGCCAGCGCCGTCAAGTTGACGCTTGACTTGTGCGGTAAGCGCTTCGTGAATCGGCCAGTAGTTCTTTGAAGCAACCCAGGCACGTACTTTCCAGTTGACACTGCTGGCACCAAGATCGCTCAGGATGACTTGCGCGCCACGTCCTTCGCCTTGAATCACGGCTTCGGAAATGTGCGAGACGGCGACATCCAACGCAGCGCGAGTTTGATCGAGGTCGGCGTTGTAGTCGACGCCCACCAATACTTCGACGCGACGATGCTGGTGAAACGAAATGTTCTCGATCGTGCCGCCCGAAATCGAACTGTTCGGAACGATGATGCGGCGGTTGTCGGGCGTATCAAGCGTCGTGGTGAACAAGTCGATCTCGTTGACTTTCCCCATCACACCGCCCGCATTGACAACGTCGCCAACTTTGAACGGACGAAATACCAGCATCAAGACGCCACTGGCAAAGTTACTAAGGGTTCCTTGGAAAGCCAGGCCAACGGCAAAGCCGGCTGCTGCCAACATCGCGGCCAATCCGCCAAGCGGTGCCCCCAGTTTCGACAGTACCGCAC
>JBAUHR010000371.1:0-1532 GCA_049680385.1 Rubripirellula sp.
CCATCGGGGCGCTGTCAGAACGGCAGGAAAGTAAACTTACCTAACCTGCCGGCGCAAATACCGTGCCGAACACAATTGGCTTCCAGCCTGTGATTGCTGGCGAACACAGGCTGGAAGCCTATGCCACTCTACCGGCCGGCGACAACTAGCCTTCGCTGCCTTCGGCGGTCGACTGCAGCGATGCCTCATTATCTTGGATGAATGTCTTTTCACGATAGAAATACGCGACAAAGATGAAGGCCACTGCGGCGGCGAACATCAGCCCGGCAAAGAACCAGTAGTACATCGCACCGGGCAGCTTCGACGAACCGTCTGCGTTCAAGATCACTGCGTTGACACCAGCGGCAATGAAATTACCAAGCGAAACGGACAACAAGTAGAGGCTCATGATGATGCTCTTCATGCTGTTGGGAGCCTGCGTGTAGCTGAATTCCAAGCACGTGATTGAAACCATCACTTCGGCCGCAGTCATGATGAAATACGCAAAGACTTGCCAACTAATGCTGGTCGTGTCACCGGCTTGGATCTTCGATTCGGCAACCGCAATCAAAGCGAATGCCAGAACCGACAGGAACATTCCGATCGACACCTTTCGCAATGACGTCAGCGGGAAAACCTTGCTGATCGCCGGATAGCCCACGTAGCTAAACAAGGGGACCAGAACCAAAATCATGAACGGGTTCGCCGCCTGGATTTGACTGGACAGCAATTCGAAACCGAACACAGTCCGGTCCATCTTTTCAGCTTGCAAAACCCAGCTCGTCGCGGTCTGGTCAAACAGGCTCCAGAAAACAGCAACCAGCAGATACACCGGCGTCAGTTTCAGAATCACTTTCAATCCTTCGCCGGTGAACGCTTCCTTGAAAACCACGCTTCCGCGAGGCGGGATGTGAACGAAACGATTTCGGCCAAGCCAAAAAACAAACGTCGCGATCGCCATCAGGATACCGGGCACACCGAACGCGACTTTGGATCCAAACTTGTCCAACAAGTAGGGCGTCGCCAGCGTGGATAGAAACGCGCCCAGGTTGATGGCGACATAAAACCACCCGAATACTTTTTCGAGCAAGTGCGAGTTGCGGGTTCCGAATTGGTCACCGACGTGAGCCGAGACGCAGGGCTTGATCGCTCCCGTCCCTAATGCGATCAGACTTAGCCCGACCGCTAGCCCCATCCGCGTTTCATTGATCGCTAGTGCAAAGTGGCCGGCACAGTACAGCAGCGACAACCACAGAATTGTTTTGTACTTTCCGAACAACCAGTCCGCCGCAAACGCACCAAGAATGGGCGTGAAGTACGCCACCATGATGAACGTGTGCCCCCAGAACTTGGCGTCTTCGTCGCCCATCGTGTCCATCGCACCGGTCGCATCGACCAAGTACTTGGTCATGAACACCGTCAAGATGGCCCGCATCCCGTAGAAACTAAATCGCTCAGCCGCCTCGTTGCCAACGATGTAGGGAATGCCTGGCGGCATAGTGGTGATGTCGTAGGGTGTCGTTTGGGGGCTTGCCATTATGAAAGGTCTCAGT
>JBAUHR010000372.1:0-9345 GCA_049680385.1 Rubripirellula sp.
GTCCTACCCCTGGTTCGATCATCGAATTCTATGTCAGTACCGATGGCACGATCGATCCAGCGACCGATTATCGGATCGGAACCGAGGCGGTTGAATCGGTGCCGGGCGGCGGATCGGTCGTCGACCAAATCCGATTGACGTTGCCCGGACCGGGCGAGACCTTCTGGGTCGATGGTCAAACGAACTACACGATCGGATACGTTCTTGATACGACCGATCTCGTCAGTGAAACCAATGAATCCAACAACCAAAACGTTGGTGTTGGACTGGATTCGGTTTCTGTGGTTTTGAACCCACCGGAATCTTCGATTTTTGGAACCGTTTACAACGACGCCAACAATGATGGCGTGATTAACTCGCGAGCCGATCACGAGTTTGTGGTGACGCATACGTTCGGAGGAGACATTTTTCCGTATGTCGCTTCGAACTACACGCTGACCAATCTGCCCACCTTCGCCGGTGCGGCGCGGATGACGGTCGAGGTTCGCGGCAACCTGGGCCAAGCCAATGCGACTTTGAACATCGGTCTCGATACACTCAACTATCCGTTGTTTGCCGGCGAACAGCCCGAGGGAAGTGCCGAGATCTTTGCGACGCGAACGGTGGAACTTGAAGGATCCGCTTGGGACGCCGCCATTGCCGATGGCGAGCTGCAGCTCAAGTCCATCGTGACTGCTCCGGGCTCTTACTCGTCCAACAGTAGCAACTTCATCAAGATCACGATTGCCTATATCAGTGCGGATGAGACCTTGGCATCGGGCAGTCACCAGGCTCCGCTCGCCGTGCTCAGGAACATTGTCACGGACGTGAGCATTGCTTCGATGGGAACGGCGGTAGGTGATGCAACCCTTGAGCTTTCCGCGATCGGATTGTTGGGTGTCGCCAACTCTGGGGCCACGGTCATTATCGAAAACGAAATGACGCTTCAGTGGCTGGGGAATACCAGCAGCAACGCCCTTCTTGTTTCGGATTCCGATTCAATCGACGTGGATGCCGCGACCATCAACGGCTGGCTCGCTGATGGCGAATTGACTGCGACCGTCGAGTTCGGCAACGGCGTGACGGTTCAGCGACTCGGTGCCGGATTTGAATTTCGGCTCAGCTATCCGATTGTCTCGGATGCCGGAGTGTCCGGGCAAACCGTCGAACTGGATATCGATGGTGATGGAAGCGCTGACCGAGTAACGACGACCCAGGTCGATAATCCCAACACGCCAGCCAACGAAGCGGGCAATTACGTGTTTGTCGATGTGCCTCAGGGCAATCACCGAATCACGGTTCGTCCTGCCGCGCCCGCCGTCGCGACGTCGCCTGTCAGTGGCCAGTTGGATCTGTCGGTCGTGACCGGCGATGCACTTCGCGGTTTTAATTTTGGCGTTTACTTCGCTCCCGATGTGACTCCACCCCGTATTGATGATGTATGGGTCACTTCGGCTCAATGGGGTTCGGCGCTGCGTGATTCATTTGGCGACGACCCCGGCTATTCCTTGCGAGGTGCGCATCAATCCGAAAGCGTGCCGTGGCGAGGAGGGATTGACGAAGTGATCGTGCAATTCAGTGAAGATGTCGGCAGTTCCCTGTCCGTGAACGATCTGTTCTTGCAGGGTGCCGACGGGCTTAATTTAGCTCGCGTGGATTCGATCGATTACGACCCAACGACCTATCGGTTGTCGATTCAGCCGATCGCCAGTATCGAAGCCGATCGCATGCTCTTGACCGTGTTCGATACGTTGACCGACGAAGCTGGCAACCGGTTCGATGGTGAATGGACGACTGGCCAAAACGGCCCGTCGGGGGATTCGAACGCGCTCGGCGATTTTAATTTTCGATTCAACGTACTCGAAGGAGACGTGGATAGCTCGGGCGGCGTCAGTTTCTCGGGCGATCTATTTGCGGTTTACTTCAATACCGGAAACGACGCGTCGGATCCGCTCTATCGCCGCTACGACATTGACGGAGACGGTTCCATCAGTTTCTCGGGTGATCTTTTTGAAGTCTACCAAATGACGGGGGGAAGCCTGCCGGAATCGGAGCCATCGATTCCCACGGCACCGACATCGTCAGGTACCTCCGCAGCGAACTCAGAAGACTCCGATTTGGAAATGCTCGATGACGTTTTTGCCAATATTGGAATTCGAGGCTTGAGCTGATATCGAGAACACGGCTCTCCTCGCGTTTAGGCAAGTCGCCATCCCCGGAGACATTCTCCGGTCGAGTTGAAAATCACCTGGGCCGAAAATGACAGCCGACAAAAACAAGCCATCTCGCTTTGATCGTGGAAGCGAAGACCTGACCGAACTCGACGACTCAGCGCCTCGCGACTCAGCGCCTCGCGACGACGTGCCGGGTGACACCTTGGGACGCGCATTCGATCTAGCCAATTCGGATGCGAAACAAAGGAATCCGCCTGATGATGGCTCGGAGTCATTTCTTGACGATGCGCCAGTCCTTTCGGGGCGATACGATTATCGCCGGCTGCTAGGTTGCGGTGGGATGGGGGAAGTCTACCTAGTCCATGATCACGTACTGGGACGCAACGTCGCACTGAAAGTCCTGCGTCGTGAAGGCGGTGAGCATGTCGATTTGCATCGTCGGTTTGTCGAGGAAGCACAAATTGGTGGACAGCTTCAGCACCCTGGGATCGTCCCTATCTATGATTTCGGGACGCTGGAATCGGGCGTCTCGTACTTCACCATGAAGTACGTCAAAGGGCTAACGCTAAGCGATTCTCTTGAAAAGCATGGAATTGCCAACGATCCAAAAGCTTGGCTGGACCCCTTTGTCTCGATCTGCCAAACCCTCGCTTACGCGCACTCAAAGAATGTCATTCATCGTGACTTGAAAGCATCGAACGTCATGGTGGGAGCATTCGGTGAGGTTCAGGTTCTCGATTGGGGCTTGGCCAAAGTCGTCGGGCACCCCGATGAGGCTCCTGTCATCGTCGAACGTACGGATAACAAACCGGCCGACTTGGAAATGACCACCACCAAGGGCGAGCTTTCGGATACGAGCAGACTGACCGAGCGAACGGTCACCGTCATCCGAACGCCAACCTCGCCTGAGAGCGATGTTGGCTCCGCGGCAACCGATGATTCGCGAACCCGAATCGGCAGCATCATCGGGACTCTTGCGTACATGCCGCCCGAACAAGCCAACGGGCTTGTCCAAGAAATGGACTGCCGTTCGGATGTTTTTGCATTGGGATCGATTTTGTGTCGGATCCTAACCGGGTATCCTGCCTATCACGAAACGGACGGCCGCAAGCTTTTGGCGATGGCCCGCCAGGGCGACTTGCGAGAATGTTACCAGCGGCTCGAGCGATGTGATTGCGACGATGCCCTGAAGCAAATCGTCCGCGGGGCCCTGTCGCCAGACAAGTTTGATCGCCCAGCCAATGCGGGCGAACTAGGCCAACAGATCACGGATTATCGCCGGGGAATTCAGGATCGGTTGCGGAACGCCGAGCTGGACAATGCGGCCTCGACCGCTCGCGCCCAGGAAGCTGAGCAGACGGCTGCGGCCGAGCGCCGCTGGCGACGGGTCAGCACGGCGCTGCTGAGTGTCGTCATGCTAGTTGTCGTCGGTTCGGGCGTTGCGGGTTGGTGGATCGCAAAGAATCGTGAAGCACTCGCCGATGCAAAGCGACGTGCGGCGTTGGTTCAGCAGAATCAACTCGATGAAGAACAGCAGCGTTACCGTGAACTCGTCGCCCGAATCGACAAAGAGCTGACCGCCGGGGCGACTTCGCTGGCAGATGTCGATCAACAAATGCCCACGCAGAATCAGTTGGCTCGGGCCGAGACCGCAGTCCAGCGGGCGGAAGAATGGCAAGCGAATCTTATCGGCGATGACGTAGGAGGCGTGCGAGATCGGATTGTCCAACTACGCCAGCAATTGGATGAATTTAAAGACGCGATTGTGTTGTTGGACCGCATCGAAGAAATCCGAATCGACGCCACGGATCGAGAAGCAGACGCACCAATTGTCAGGTCATTCAGTGTCGAGCAGAAGCCGCATTTCGCAAGCGGAATGACGATCGGTCCATCGATTAAGGCGATGGAAGATTGGGGACTGGACTTGCAATCGCCTGAACCGGGACTGCAGAAATTGGTCAGGCTTCCCGATTGGGCGCGTTCTCGAATCGAGGTCCACTTGCGACTGCTACAAATTGCCGTCCAACGTTCCACGCCGGCAACGATGCGAGACGAGATCCAGTGGCGGGTGCTAAGCGACGGTCAATACGAGTCGCAAGGAGGTGCGCAATTGGTTCAACGGCCGGACGGTTCGATTGAGGCGGTCGGCAAGAACCCCAACTGTGACGTCTACACCTTCGATTTTCCATGGAATGGACAATCGCCGAAGCTGCTGCGGATCGAAGCCTTGCCGCGCACCGAGGATGACGGCAGTGACGACTTGGTATCAGGTCCACTGGGAAGGGCCAGCGACGGCAGCGCGTGCATGTCAAATCTCGTCGTGGATTTGGTTCAAGAAGACGAGATCTTGCCGATTCCGGTTGTGTCGTCGGAAGCCTCGTACTGCTACCACAAAGAACCATTGCGAGCGACGCATTGGAACCTCACCTTTGCGCCTGCTCGTCAGCAATGGGCGGTGTTTGAATTCGGGACGGCAGAGTCTTCGTCGCCAGCAATTGCAAAGAGCCTGCGGATCAAGTTTCACAATCATTCGGTCCCTGAGTGGGGTGACCAGAATTTTGCGAGGATGAGGTTGAGCATCGCAAGCAACGTGGAAATCGATGCCATCGCAGCCAACGTCGACGCGATCATCGATCGATTGGATCGTTTGGTTGACGACCGTTGGACCAAGCGGTTGTGGGCATCATTGGAAGAACCCAGTTTGGATGCGCTGCAGCAGTTGCTCAAAGACCCATCGGCCAGCAATCATGCCGTCGATCACATCATCTTGCTCTCGGATTTGGTCAACCAATTCGCCGACGACCGAACCGTCGAGCAATTGAGGAACGACGTTGACTGGCAGACGAAGACACCGCGTATTGGATCCAACGCCAGCGCGGAAATCATCGATGGCGGATGGATTGATGTCAAACAGGGAGAGTATTTCGATGCCAAGCTCGATTTCCTTGATTTCCCCGAGGGCCATCCCGCGCCGACGGCTTTTCGCATCGATACCTTTGACGATTCCCCGTCGTCCGATCGTACTTTCCAAAAGGTATCGATTCTGGAGTTGGCTGGTCGAGGATATTCGTATGGCGGATTGGTGCAGTTCGAAAAGACCAACGTGATGTCGGATCATGTCCGATCCTACGACGGACCAATCCAGGCAGCGTTCAACAATGAGTACGAGTCGGCGTGGAAGTTCGCTCATCCGCCCGGTCGCAAAATTTGTTCCTGCATCGTCAAAGTCGAGTTTCCTGAAAGCACAGAATTCCGTGATGGCATTCGCGTCCGTGTCTATTCCTCAAACAAGCAGGGCCCTCGCACGAAACGACTCAAAAGGATTCGTATTTTTTGGACATTTGACGAGGTCGAATGGTTCAACACACAAGATCTGGCCTACGACCTATTGCAGCAGGCCTACGTCAAATCGATGGACAACGAACGTTTGTTGTTGGCGCTGGCCGAGAACCGAATGGGCAACTGGCTAGCCACGGGGGAGGAATCAATGGGCTACGCGACCGCGGCTGTTTCACTTCGTCCCAACGATGCGAATGCTCTCGACCGATACGTTTCTTTGACGCTCCGACAAAACCCGTCCGCGAATTCGGATCTCGCACGCCGCGCCTTCTCACTCGCTCGGCGACAACTCAGCTTGGCGTCAAACGATCGGGCCATCTCAAGGCTACAAGACGCTTTCGTCGTACGTGCCGAAGAGTGCATGGCAAACGGAAATCGCGAAGCGGCAGCGGAGTTCTTTCAACAGGCGATGGCGGCCAACCCGAATCGATTCTCGCACCGAAAGCAACTTGCCAGGTGTTTAGTTTCCACTGGCCGATACGACGAAGCCGAAACACTGCACCGGCAGCACCTCGAGTCGTTTCCCGACGACGTCGGTGGAATCGTAAGTCTTGGTTATTTGCTTGGCAAAACCGCTCGGCATGACGAACGGCTTGCGTTACTAAAGGACGCATCGAAGCGAATTCCTAATTCGCTGAAAATCGAGAGACAATTAGTCTACTGCTACGCGCAACTAAAAGAACATGAGCGTTGTCTTTCGAGTATGCGGCGTTGTCTAGATCTTGGAGCTGATCAGTTCGTGCAAGGAGAGGAAATTGCTTGGCTGCTGTCCGATTTGGGACGCGATCAGGAAGCATATGATGAGATGGAAAAGGCGTTGAAGCACGAGGGCAATGACTACCGGGAAGCCTATCTCTCGTTCATTCGTCTAGCAGCAAAAGGGCCAGGCAACACGGAAGCATGGGTGCGTCAGTACTGCCGACGGGGAGATGCATATGCGGGTACATTGCGAGACGATATTCGCAACGCACTGATTGCGTTAGGAGGATGGACCGAAAGTCCGTTCATTTCGGCCAACGATCCGAAACGCCGAAGGCCCTCGGTGCATCGAGTGCACACGATGGATAATATTGAATTTCTTATCGAGATTGTCTTTGATGAATCTCCGGACGACGCTCAGATGCAGTTGGTTGCCGCCCTGGTGTTTTTCGAATGTGGCCGATTCGAGGACGCCCTACAATTGGCCAGACGATATCCCAATTCGAAATCCAATGGGCCTCAGTTTCTGGGCCCACCCACGCAGATGGGAATCGAAGCAGGCTGCCTTCATCGATTGGGTAAGACAGAAGAGGCAATTCCGATTTACCAAAAACTCTTACGCTCACCCGGGGCCATCGGAGGCAACCTGCAGTTCTACTCGATGAGCTTTCTGCATTCTCATCCAGCCTTGGTCGAACTGAAAGCGATGCTTGATGTGGAAAGCGACGAAGACGATCTCGACAACCCCGTTTCACGGGATTCTGTCGACTCGAAGTGACGCGAAAAGTAGGGGGCTTGGCTTCAAGCTTGTTCGTCTTGTGAGTCTTGGTGCGGTCGATCCGTGTTGATCACCCTGCAGGGAACCGATCTTGACTGCTGATGCTACTGCGAAAAAGCAAGAGCGTAAAAATGGATCCGGCGCTTTTCGTATGATGGGCGACCGTACCGCGTGACTAGATCTAACGAGCGGCATTGGAACCCTAGGGCAACTGCAAGTGCGTGGTGGACTGCTCTTGACGCCTTTTCGCTCGTTCGATCACCAGATCGGTGGCTGGAGAACTGGTAGCGACTGTCGGGAATGTACGGTTTCATCGTCTGTGTCTCACAGTCATCCTTGGAGGCGAAACGATGTTTGGAATTGGGCCGTCTGAAATGCTCTTTCTGCTGGCGATCATTGGCGTGCCGGGGGGCTTGTTGCTTATGGTCCTTATCTTTGCTGTGCGAAGGGGGGGCCCGAAAAGTCGTGATGATTGATGCTGGGGAATCCGCTACTCAGTATGATTGCCGGTTATCGCCAATTTTCTGGCCCGTGGCGGTTGTCGTTGTCTGGTTGAAATGCGAATCCAACTCACCGAGTTCACTTGGCCACAGAAACAAATCCATACGAACCTACGGCAACGCCGCTCGAAGACGTGCCACGCCAAATGGCGCGGCAGTTTTTCGTGACTGCAGGCGTTGGTTTTTTTACTGGGACCGCAACGCATTGGATGCTGTTCTGGACTGACACATTGTCGAGCGAGTTCCCGCCGATGGGCGGCATCTTGGTTGGATTTGCTGCGGCGTTGTGTTGGGCATTCCCCGTGATCCTGAATCGCCGGCTCGTTTTTGGTTTGGCGTTTCTCCTCGGTCACTTCAGCGCTGCGTCTTGCCGACCTCTTTCCTTGCTAAATCTCTTTAACGCCATACCACGAAATTTTGCCACCGCCTGGACATCTGCCGTCGTGGCATTTGCCTTGTCCATGATGATTTCGCGATTGATGATTCGCTCTGCAGTCCGCTGGCGGTTGTCTCGTGAAGCTAGCAAATTGCCCGCGCGGTGATCTTGGCCGGACAACCGTAGGCCGTGACTCGCCGGCCTCGAAATGGTCAGTTTCTATTCGTTGATCGTTGTAATGACCCGAATGAAATCCTGGGCGTCATCGAACTCGCGATAAACGCTAGCAAATCGGATGTAGGCGATTTCGTCGAGTTTGGCTAAGTGTCTCAGCACGATGTCGCCGACTTGGGCCGACGTGACTTCGGAATCGAAGGTGGCGTAGATATCGGCTTCGATGTCTTGGACGACTTTTTCGATCGTTTCGCTGCTGATTTTCCGTTTCGAGCAAGCTCGTTCGATTCCCCGGCGAATTTTTTCGCGTTCGAGTGGCTCGCGAGTTTCGTCGGATTTTACCAAACGGACGCTTAGTTTCTCGATTTTTTCGGTCGTCGCGAACCGTCGCTGGCATGAATTGCAGGTTCGTTTGCGTCTGACCGTGTACCCACCCTCGGCTGCTCGGGTATCGAGCACGCGATCATTATCGACGTGGCAGTACGGACAACGCATGAAACACCTGGAATGAAGGTTCTCGAACGACCGAGACCGGGCTGGCGCGATATAGTATCGGCATCGTGATGAAAACTGGCAACCGTTCGCGATGCAGCGGCTTACCCGCGTCACTGAAAATTCCGTATCTAAAATTCACCGTTTTGAGGACCCATCGGCGATGTCGACAGACAGCAACCAAGAAAAACCCAACGACGACAACGTCGTGCCGTCTGGAACCAGTTCGCCGACTGGTCCACCGAACCTGAATCAATCAGCGATTCCCACCGGTGACGGCAATACGGCCATGGACCGATTCGCAACTGAAGTCGCCGCCCGCAAGCAGGCCGATTTGGATCACGACGAAGAGGAAGAAACGCTGTGGTCGGGCGGCTACAACCCCAAGGCAATGCTGGGGTCATGGATTTTGATGGGCGTGATCAGCATCGGATTGCTGATCCTGCCATTTTTCGTTTCACAGTTTTCGATCGGCATCGCGGTCGCGCTGGTGGGCTTGGTTTGGGTGATTGGTTGTCTGATTTACGCCTATCGCCGACTGGGATACCACTATGAATTGACCACTCAGCGGTTCATTCATCAAAAAGGAATTCTGTCGCGTCAGACCGACCGTATCGAGGTGATCGACATCGATGACGTCAGTTTTAGCCAAGGACCGGTGCAGCGAATGTTTGGTGTCGGAAACATTGAATTGACCGGCAGCGACCGCACGCACCCGCAATTGTCTATGATGGGTATCGGGAACGTCAAAGACGTTTCAGGACTGATCGACGACATTCGTCGGAAAGAACGTCGTCGTCGCAGTCTGCACATCGAGTCGATTTAGCATCAGTG
>JBAUHR010000373.1:0-8313 GCA_049680385.1 Rubripirellula sp.
CGATACAAGCGACTCGTTCGCAGGCGGAAACGACGGCGGAATCGATGGCGGAAAAGCACCGTTACTGCCACTGTCCGGCCCAACCTCAGTCGCACTTGGATCAGATTGGGGCGCAATAGCACCCGCCGGATCGGAAACGGGTGCTCGCATCCAAACCGTGGCTCCCCAGATCAGTACGCCGGTCGCTGCAACGATCGCAAGCCACGTTGTAGATCGGCTAAGCACCGAGCGACGATTGGCGTCTGCAGGATTCGACCGGCTCGCATCGTTTCGTTTTGATCCATCAATCCCCTTCGTCGATCGACGTTTTCGATTGCTGGCCATGGATCGGTTTCTAAGCGAGGTTGAAAGGTAACGAGGCGACGGTTCTGCTGCGCAAAATAGCAGAATGATGCCTTGAAAGGAATTCAAACCGGCGTATCACGTCCACCGATCGGATTTGGCGATCCGCCTGGTCTTGCCAGGGGTGATTTTGAATTGGACAATGATCCGGCGGTTACACGTGTTTTGATTCTCATCCACGGCGGTCCCTTTGGCCAAGCTAAATCTTCGCAAACTCGCCGGCCCCGCCCTGGCGATCGCGCTGTTCGCTTTGGCCGTTCGTTTGTTGGTCCACGAAGCCAACTCGATCACTTGGGAAGACTTCCGATCCGGATTGACGGGCGTTCCAAACTTGTACCTGGTGTTTGCGGTCTTCTTGGTCGCACTCAACTATGGGCTGCTGGTTTCGTACGACTTGCTAGCCCTGCGTTACCTATGCCGTTCAATGCCACTTCGCCGCGTCGCGTTAGTGTCATTCCTTGGCTTTACGCTCGGCAATAACTTCGGCACGTTCATGGCCGGTGCCCCGATTCGATTCCGGTTTTACACGCGTTGGGGATTGTCACCCAGCCAAGTGGTGGTGCTGATCTCGATCTTGGGACTGACGTTTTGGAGCGGGCTTTGGTTTTTGGGTGGCACGGTGCTGGTGTTCGTGCCGATCGAGTTGCCGCCGCCTTATGTGCTGCCGGTTGGCACTCGAACACTTGGCGTCATCCTGCTTTCGCTGGCAGTTAGTTACTTGTTGGTTTGTACGTTTTGGCGAAAACCTTGGCCGATTGGCAAGCTTCATTTGCGCCCACCGGAACCCGGTTTGATGGCAGTCCAAGCATCGGTAGCGGCCGTCGATTTGCTCATTTCGGCGACAGCCCTGTATCTCGTGCTGCCCGGCGATTCGCTGGTACCGTTCACCTTGGTCTTAGCGGCCTACTTGGCCGCGATCGCCGTTTCGTTGATCAGCCAAGTGCCGGGTGGACTAGGTGTGCTGGAAGTCATCTTGCTGGCACTCTTGAAAGAAACGGTCGGCGATGCCGTGCTAGCGTCCGTGATCATCTTCCGAACCATCTACTACCTAATCCCGCTAATGTTCGGCATGACAGCGCTCGTGATCCACGAAATCTATGGCGGAGCGGTCGAAGCCCGCGAGGCACGGCGGTAGCAGAGCGTCCCACGATTTCCATGGCAAAAGAATGAGGGGCAAGAGAATGCTACATCGCGAGCGAGGCCCCCCTCAAATCGAACCAACACCACAAACCTCAACCCCGTTGATTCTCTCCTCGCGCCGGGCATCATTATTTTGCCCCCCCATTCTTTTGCCAATCTTCCAGCGCCTCGCGTCGACTCCGCACTCAGTGATCGCGCACAAAGACGAATCGCTTACATGCCTGAGTTGTCGAACTCGGCCAGTCCGTCGAACTCGCTGTGCCGTTCCGGTGCTCGGTCGCTGAACTTCGTGAACTCGGCTTCCCAGGTCAATTCAACGTCGCCGACTGGACCGTTACGCTGTTTCGCGATGATGATTTCTGCTTGCCCGGCGAACTGGGCCTTATCTTCGCCACGGTGATAGTACTCTTCGCGGTGTACAAACATCACAACGTCGGCATCCTGCTCGATCGCACCCGATTCACGCAGGTGACTCAGTTTGGGGCGGTGATCTTTGCCGTCTTCGGCTTGCCGGTTCAACTGGGACAGACACAAAATCGGCACCTCCAACTCTCGAGCCATTCCCTTGAGCCGACGAGCGATTTTGGCGACCTGTTCTTGCCGCGGATCGCGGGAGTTGTCTGGGTCGATCAGTTGCAAATAGTCAATCACGATCATCCCAAGGCCGTCTTCTTTGCGTTTGATTCGGCGCGCCGTCGCGGCAATCTCGCTGACCGTTCGGCTGGGTGAATCGTCAACGTACAACGGCGACTCACTGATCTCGTTCGCTTTGGAAATCAATCGATCGCGATCGTCTGACGAAATCGAACCGTTGCGTAGCCGGTGACCGTTGACGCGAGCGAGCGAGCACAGCATCCGGTCGGCCAATTCAATGCCCGACATTTCCAACGACACGAACAAGACTGGCGCACCTTGAACGATCGCACAGTGTTCGGCCATGTTCATCGCCAGCGCCGTTTTACCCATCGATGGACGAGCTGCCAAAATGATCAGTTCGCCATTGTGCAGACCGCCTGTCATTTCATCAAAGACTTTCAGTCCCGTTTCCGCTCCGCCGTCAACGTATTCATCTCGCAGTCGAGCCTCCATGCGGTCCATCGCTTGGTGCAGCACATCGCTGATGCTATGAACGCTTTGCGATGAGCGCCCGTCCATGATCGCGAACACTTTCTGTTCGGCCTGGGCACACAGTTCCTTGGCGGATCCCGTTTGATCGTACGCGTCACGCAGGATCTCGGTGCTGGATTCGATCAGTCGTCGATAGACCGCTTTTTCAGAAACGATCGCCGCGTAGAAACTTGCGTGTGCAGCGTTCGGTACTGCGCCGGACAGACGAGCCAAGTAAGCCGCACCGCCGACCGACTCGTAATCACCCTCGGTCCGCAGCCGCGATACCAACAACGTGATGTCGATCTTCTCGCCGCCGTCGTACATTTCGCGCATCGCATGATAGATCTTGCGATTGGCGTCGTTGTAAAAATCGTCCGACTTCAGCGAGGCAATTTCGTCACAGATCGATGGCAACAACAGAACGCTGCCGATCACTCCCATCTCGGCCTCCTCGTCGTACGGAGGCTCGCGCATCAAGACTTCTGCGGTGGTCGGTTCATTCTTCTTTTTTTTGAACCGAAATTCTTTTTCGTCTTTAATCATGGTTCCACATCCTTGGGAGGTGCCGAGCGAGCTGTCGCATCTAAATGTCGTGCGAAAAAGAGATCGTTGCAAGGACAGGAGCAAACGACGGCGACGACCATTCCGGCTACAGCGTTGCTAGTCCGTCAATACCGCAGCCGATCAGGCACGCAACAGGTTTTCGATCCGTTCGATCGCTTCTTGAGCCGACATGGCGACGTTACCACGACCGATCGATTTTCCTTTTTCCAACCAACCCTTCACGTTCTTTTCCGCTGCCATTGCCGTGCTGTGCGATTTGCCGCCAAAGTGCTTCGCGATCTCAGTGTACGCCGCCGACGTCATTTGCCGCGACAAATACATTGCCAACATACGGGGTTCCGAAACGGCCCGCGTCTGGGCGCCGCTGCGAAGCACGTCCAGTGGCAGTTGGAACGCGTCGCAAACCGCCGTCTCGATCACCGACAAACTGGCGACCGGCTTGGCCGAACGCAGAACATCACCGCCGAACCGTCGAACTTCGTCCATCGACGGATTGCGGCCGTACATTCGCTGCAACAAGTTGATCGTGTTGACGACGCCGCTGATCACGCGGCCATCCCCGGCAAGCATCGATGTCAACTGAGTCACCATCGCATCGTCGACCGGCATCGAACAAGTGTCATCGAGCCAGCGACGCAAAATCGTTTCGCGAGTCGTCAAATCCAGCGGCCCCATCGGGCACACCAATCCGCTGGACATTCGCCCGGCCAATTCGTGTGTCAAACCTTGGATTTCAGTCGGAGCATGCGAGCCACTGAAAATCAACGGTCGCCCGGCCGCCGCTAGGGTTTCGACCGTGTACAGCACTTCTCGCAGCGTCGCTTTCTTCGACCCCAAGAACTGGACGTCATCGATCAACAACGCATCGACTTCGCGGTAACGGCGACGGAACGACGTGATGCCGCTGTTGCCAACCGATGTGATGAAGTCGTTGGTGAACTGTTCGGCCGACAAATGCATCACGCGTCGCATCCGGTGATGTCGACGAAACTGGTCCGCGATCGCGGTCAGCATGTGAGTTTTGCCGCTGCCGGTCGGGCCACACAAAAACAGGGGACTGGCCAATCCCGGTTGCTGGCACACCATCGACATCGCGGTGAACGCCAATTGATTGCATGATCCCGACACGAACGTTTGAGCGTTCATCGGCCGCTGTTGCCCGACGGCTTTCGCGGCAGGATTGCTTGATGATTTACTCTGCGACGCGTCGCTGCCGGCCGGCTTTGGCGATGCTTGTGAGGCCGCGTTTGAAACCACAGCAGCCGATACGACGGTGGCAGCGACTCTAGGCGATCGACGTTGATTGCGAACGGTGCCGGCGCCGCTGGCGACCAAGCCCGACATCGACATGGTTTTGCCGCGTTGCGATTCGACCTTCGCACTGGTTTGTCGGCGACTGCGGACCGGTGATCTTCGCGGCGCGGGTTCGGGCTTCACGGCTTCGCCAAGTGGCAACTCGGTTTGTGCCGCTTGCGGTGCCGCCAATTCCACCGAGACGTTGGTCGATGATCCGCAGGCCTGCATCGCGGCGCCGCGCAACTCGCTTAAGAAGTTCTTCTTCAAACGATCGAGTGCGAATTGTCCTCGGACCCGAACGATCACGCAGCCACGAACCAAGCTCGTGTGCTTGCTGACAGAATCCTTGCTGACAGAATCGCTGTCGGCCGGGGTACGGGCTTCCGTAGTCTCGGCTTCCGTAGTCTGGGCTTCAACCGGCGACGATGCGACTTCGAAGGCGACACCGTTGGTGAACCACATACGAAACCGGTCTGCACCGATGCGTTGTTCAAGCGCTTCCTTGAAAGATGCGACAACGTCCTTGTCGTCGGTGCAGCCGTGCGGAACAAACATACCGGTAGCGCAATCCTCCTTCATGGACGTTTCGCGGACCAACCATTCTCATCGACCACATTCAATTCGCCCACGCGAATCGGATCGACGCTTTGCGTTTTAAGAAGACTCCACCCGTGCGAGGCGGCGACATCACTTTCGCATTTCTTTCACGTCTCGACGAGCTACTCTCCTGCAGACGTGAGGCCAGATTCTAGGGTTGCTAGCATCCAAGTCAAACGCTGTTGTGAACAGAAAGTGAAGATTCGAAAAGGAGAACTCAAATAGGGATGCAGTTGACGCAGAAACACCGATTCTGATGGCGACAGATTACCAAGTTTGACTCGCCCAAATGCCATTTGGAATCTATCCGCCCGTGTGGAAAATGTGTCGACTAGCAAGCCAGAACGCACCCGAGTCTGCGACCGCGATTCCCTAACGCGTTACCACACCCGAGGTTAGCGTTTAACTATGGATGAAGATTGGGCGAAGAAACCAGAATCACGCATTTTCGCGTTTGCCGAGAACGCCAGCGGTGATCTGTTTGCACCAGACTTCTTCGCCCATCATCGGCTGCAATCCGGCGCGTTCATACAGACGACGAGCCGGCAGATTTTTTTGGTCAACGGCCAAGATCAGACGGTCGCCGCCGATCTGTCGAGCGATTTGCATCGATTGGGCAATCAGGCTGCTGGCGAAACCGCGCGACCGAGCCTCGGGGACCAATCCCATGTAAACGATTTCGACGACGGGGCGTGGTGATGCACCGGTGGGGTCGCCCGTTTCAGATTGCGGCGATCCGTGAAGACCAAGGATCAAACAGCCCGCAGGGCGTCCGCTCGTCGGATCGATCACGGTGAACCAGTATTTCGGGGCGAACGCAGCACTGCTGCGATAACCGAGCATCGTTTGGTTGGCGGACCGAAACTCGCACAGTTGCGGACAGTCCAGCGTGCCCTGATAAGTCTGCTGGACCAACGCTTCCATCGCGGCCCAGTCTTCGGCCAAGTCGTTCCAATCAAACGGCTGGAAAGTCAATTTAGCGGATGGCTTGCCGCGATCGGCCGCGCCGACCAACGACGTCTCGGTGGCAACGTCCACTGGGCCGCTCATGTAATCCAGTGTCGCCAGCGGTTCGAACCCCAAATTCGCGCACCAATGGGCCACCGAATCGGGCGACAAAGCAGCATCCGACTGGGATTGGAGATCAGCCTTGGCGACCGGATCTGCCCCCCACTGAACGAAACTGACGCCGCTTTCGGCCAATTCTAGGTCCAAGCAATCGCCTAGTTTTTCGATCGCATCGGCGTTCAACGGGCTGGTTTCCTCGCCGTCCGCCTGTCGTGCCGTGATCCCTGCGTGGACGATCGTGGCCGTGTCGCCCCAACGAGGCGGCGTGATGCCTGATGATTTGCCCGCTGGTACGGCCATTTCGCCGTTAATCGCAGTCTGAATTGCGATTGCAGCGGCGACCACCTCGTTATCGGCGGATCTCGCAGTGACCAGTCGAATTCGCCCGGTCGCTGGATCTTGGAGACTCGTCCGAATCTGATCGATGGCTATTTGTGCACGTCCGAGCGACAGATTCGCCAGCAACGGCGGCAACCATTGCTGCAATAACTCGGCTTTCGGCGACTCAGCCTGGTAGGTCAGCGTTTCTGATGGCATCAATCGTCTTTTTTACGAAGGATTCCCGATAGTGACGGTTTTTATTCTCGGCGACTTAACCCTATCATAGATGTCCCTCAATCACGACAGTTCCCGAATCACCTGATTAGCGGCTCAATCAAAACGATTCGCAAATCTGATCGACCACTCTTCACGGAATCTCAGTTCGATGTCGTCACGCCGATTCTGCCTTTGCTTCACCGCTACTCTGGTTCTCGTTTTCTTGGTTGCCGATTCGCAATCCAGCCAGGCCCAGGGACTTCTGCGTCGGATCCAAAATCGTATCCAGTCCCGAGTACAGCCCGCGCCTCAGCCGCAAATGCGGCGTCCTGCTCCTCAGCCGCAAACGGCCCCACGTCCACAAATTGCCCCCCAACCGGGATCGCCAAATTACGGCAACAACGCGGCCGGTCTTCGCCGAGTCAGCCCCGTTGCCCCAGCGGGCGTAAATCCGGGTAACGCGAATCCAGTTAGCAAGGACGACGCCGACACATTTGGGTCTTCGATTCTTAGCGGATCCGGTCTTAGCGGATCCGGCGAACCGTCGGAACGAGCTTCGATCGGTATTACGGTTTTCCCACCGGCGGACGGTTCAAGCGGAATTGAAATTTCGCACTTCAGTCCCGATTCGCTTGCCGACGACGCGGGTTTGCGAGTCGGTGACGTGATCACATCGGTGAATGGTCGCCCGATCCAAACCAGCAGCGACGTTGCCGCTCAACTCACCGGCCTCAAGAACGGTCAACGGGTCCAAATCCAATTCAATCGCAACCGAACTCCTTATCGCTTGACGATTCCGTTGATCGCCCGCACCGCAACCGAACCGAAATCAGACAGCGAGTCGAAAACCCAGCCAACCCCAGAAGCGACCGCAAAAAAGAAGCCTGCCGAAACGGAACCAACTCTGGCTAAACCAGCCACGGCTGAACCAACCTCGGCTGAACCAACGTTGACGACTCCCAAGTTGGCCGAAACGAAAAAACCAAAGGCCGCTGAACCCAAAGCGGCTGAACCGATGGAAACGGAGCCGACTTTGGCGGCTCCGAAACAGGCTGCGAAAAAAGAACCAGCCGGCAAAGTTGCATCGGTGGCATCCGTCGCAAAGCCTGTCGCGCCCCAGCCGAAACAAGCTGAACCAAAAAAAGCTGAATCAAACACCATGGATCTGACCGAGACGGTTGCGTTGCCGTCCCCCGTGCGTGATTCACCTCGTCCGTTCGGCGTTAACGCCAAGAACGTCAAGGGAGTCCGCGGCGCCGTCATCACCGAAGTCTCACCCGGCTCGCCCGCTGCGAACGCTGGCGTCACCGCGGGCGACCGCATCGTTTCAATCAACGGTCGTCTGCTGATGAACGCCGACTCGCTATTTCGCCAAATGGACAACCGCATGTCACCCGGCACGGTCATCGTTCAACTGGTTCGTGACACCAAGCTAGTTGCCACCGAAGTAAACTTTACGACTGACCCGATTCCAGCCAAACCCGCGAAAACGCCAAGTGCCGTTGCCTCGGATGACGACGCAAAACCGAACAGCCTGGACTCGCTGCTTGGCGGTTTGTTCGGCAGCAAGTCAGAGGTCCCCGAAAAGTCGAGCGATGAGATGGCGTTCGGTGATGACGAACCCGTCAAACGAGCCGGATTTAACGAACCGGTCAAGAC